>CACCZY010000059.1 GCA_902550635.1 uncultured Pelagibacteraceae bacterium | reverse complement strand
TAACTTCAAATGTGGATCTTTCAGGATTAGAGGTAGAAACGGCAGGAGATACTAGAAGAGCCTTCATTTTAAAGGAGCAATTAGTGGCTTATTTAAATGATTCTAGAGCATTATACGATTACGTTCTTATTGATTGTCCTCCATCCTTAAGTTTGCTGACAATTATGGCACTGGTGGCATCAAACTCACTTGTAGTACCACTTCAAACAGAATTTTTTGCATTAGAAGGCCTTACACAACTCATGAAAACTATTGAAAGAGTTAAAAGTAACTTAAATTCTGATCTTACTATAAAAGGAATACTCTTAACCATGTACGATAAAAGAAACAAACTTTCTTCTGAAGTAGAAAAAGAAGCTAGAGGCTATTTCAAAGAAAAAGTTTATAAAACCGTAGTTCCTCGTAATGTAAGGCTATCAGAAGCACCTTCTCATGGTGTTCCAGTTTTAATTTACGACAAAAATTGTCCAGGAAGTAAATCTTACTATAGTTTTACAGATGAATTTTTAGATCAGGAAAAAATTATGGAGACAGCTGCTTAGTGAACCCATTTAGTAAAAAAGGATTGGGTAGAGGACTATCATCTTTAATTGGTGATTTACCTTCAAATAAAAAAACATCAAATAAAGTTTCGATAGCCAATTTAAAGCCAAATAAAAATCAACCAAGAAAAAGATTTGATGAAGTAAGTTTAATTGAGCTATCTCAATCAATAAAAGAAAAGGGAATAATACAACCAATTATAGCTAGAGCAGTAAGTGAGTCAAATTATGAAATTATTGCTGGTGAGAGAAGATGGTTGGCTGCACAAAAAGCTGGTTTGCATGAAGTACCGGTCGTTATCGTTGATGCTGATGACTTAAAATCTTTAGAGTTTGCAATCATTGAAAATGTTCAAAGAAATGATTTAAATGCAATAGAGGAGGCTCAAAGTTATCAAAAACTAATAGATGAATTTGGATATGATCAAGATAAAGTTTCTAAGTTTATTGGAAAAAGTCGAGCATATATCACAAATTCAATTAGACTTTTATCGTTGCCTGATGATGTGTTAAATTTAATTAGATTTAATAAACTAACACCTGGTCATGCAAAAATATTAGTTGGTGTAGAAAATTCAAATCATATAGCTAAAAAAATTATAGATAAAAAACTTTCAGTAAGACAAGCTGAGAATTTAGTAAGACTACTTAAATCTAGTAAAAAAAGCAATTTAGCTAAATTAGTAGATCCTAATATCCGAAATCTTGAAAGTTCGATTACTGAGAAAATTGGATTAAATGTTAAGATTAAAAATAATAAAAAAAATTATGGTTCAATCACTTTTGATTTTAAATCGTTAGATCAGTTAAATAAAATAATTGATATTATAAAATCAAACTACTAGATTATGCAGTGGCTTCATTTATAAGAAAATCAGATACAATATAGATAGAATTCTGAGAATTAATTTTTACCATTTTTTCTATTGAATTTATTTTATAAATTAGTTTTTCTATTTTTTTTATTGAAGAATTTGATATTTGCTTTTTTACAATTTCTTTTTCTTTCCAGAAAATTGGTGGTTTAGATTGTGAAATTGCATTTTCAAGATTATTATTTTTTTCATAATTAATTCTAATTTTTAAATTTCTTTTAGATTTATTTAATATGGTTCTTAGAATTAAGACACAATCTTCTGACGAAAAATTATTTTCATTTAATATATGACATAATCTTTTAATATTTCCAGCCAAACAATTATCTACTAATTCAGATATACTGTAGTTTTCAGATAAATTAGTTAGAATTTTTAATTGTTCTAGATTAATTTTTTTGTTTTTTTCAGTATATAATTCAATCTTTGTTAGTTCATTATTTAAATTATTTCTATCACCCCCCATTCTATCTACTAAAAAATTAATGGCTTCATTTGATATGAAAATTTTTTTTTCTTTAAAGAAATTTATTGCAATTTTGCTAAGTATAAAATTGTTATCCTCATAAAATGCAGTGCAGATTAATTTTTTTTCTTTTTCAAACATATTTCTTAATTTAGATTTCTTATCTAAAGA
>CACCZY010000058.1 GCA_902550635.1 uncultured Pelagibacteraceae bacterium | reverse complement strand
AATTCAATAGATTTAAGAAATTTTTAAAGAAAAGAAATAATAGACAACCTGTTGCTCAAATTATTAATAAAAAAGAATTTTGGAAACAAAATTTATATATAGACAATAATGTGCTTATTCCCAGGCCAGAGTCAGAACATATAGTCGAAGAAACAGCTAACCTAATTAAGGATGAGAGAAATTATAGTATATTAGATATAGGCTGCGGTTCCGGCTGTTTGATAATTTCAATTTTATTAGATAAAATTAATTGTAGAGGAACAGCATTAGATGTTTCTAAAAAAGCAATCAAAGTGTCAAAAATTAATGCAAAAATGCAACATATTGAAAATAGAATAAAATTTATGCATTCTGATATTGACAAAGTATTTGTTGGTAAATATGATTTAATTATAACTAATCCACCATATATAAAGAAAAGTAAAATTAAATATTTGGATGAAGAAGTTAAAACATTTGAGCCAAAATTAGCATTAGATGGTGGAATTGATGGTCTTTCAAAAATTAAAAAGATAATTTTAAAGTCATCAAAATTAATTAAAAGAGGTGGAAAATTTATTATTGAGATGGGATTTGATCAAAAATTTAAGGTAGAACAAATATTAAAAGAAAACTATTTTTATGTGAATAAAGTTGTTAAAGATTATAGTGGCAAAGATAGATGCATAGTAGCCACGAAATTATAAAATTCAAAATATGAAAAATTATAGATTAAACGGTAGTAGAAGATATAGATTTAAAAATTCTGATAGAAAAAGAAAAAAAGATATTAACAAAATAAATCATGATATTTCCTCTACAATATCTTTTCCAAGAAGACCGATTCAAAATAACAATCACAATGTGTCAAAATTAATTGAAAAATATACAACACTTGCAAAAGAAGCTTTGTCTGGCGGTGATAAAATTATGTCAGAAAACTATTTTCAACATGCTGATCATTTTTCCAGAATACAAAGTATTAGAAAAGAACAAAATAGCTCGCAGGAAATACCTAGCAATACTCCTGCAAAACAAGAAGTTAATTCTGATAAATAATTAACTTGATTGATTAATAATTTCCGAGATTAAAACATTAGTTTTTATTTTTTGAACCTCAAATAACTTTCTATTTTTTCCTTTTAATTTTCTTCCAGATGGAAGTTTTAAGGTTTGAGAATTTATTTTCTTTCCATTTTCAATTACTTCGTAATGCAAGTGAGGGCCTGTTGACATACCTGTTGATCCAACATAACCAATAATTTGTCCTTGTCTTACTCTTGAACCTGTTCTTGCTGATTTTGCAAATTTAGAAAGATGAGCATAAACAGTTGAGTAAGTAGAATTATGTTTTATTTTAATACAATTTCCCCCTCCACCACACCATCTTGCTTTTATAATAACTCCATCACCAGATGCCATTATCGGCGTTCCCATAGGGGCCGCAAAGTCAGTGCCTCTGTGCATTTTATTATAACCTAATATTGGGTGTTTTCTCATACCAAATGATGAAGATAATCTCGCACCATTAATTGGAGTTTTCATAAGTGCTTTTTTTGCGCTTTTTCCATTACCATCGTAGTGACCAGTTTTTTTTTTTTGATCAATAAAAAAATACAAAGGCAAATCTCTTCCAGAAAGTTTTAAATTTGCAAAAATTATATTACCAGTTTCAATCGTTTCTCCTTTGTCATTTTCAAATATTTCATAAAGCATTTGAAATCTATCATTTTTTCTAATGTCTCTTTGAAAATCAACTTGAAAACCATAAATTCTTGCAAAGTCTACTATAAGATTTGGTTTTATTCCAAGATCGGTAGCAGTTCTATAAAGACTATTTTTGATTGCGCCTTCTCTAAATTTAATTTTTTTTTATTAAATTTGTAACAATATTTTTTAATACGAATTCACCTGTATCAATATTTTTTTTTATTTGAACCTTATGAGTTTTAGATAAAGGGATTAATAAACTGTTAATTTTTCTTTGATTATTTGATGAATTTTCTAATGTAAAAATTATCTCTTGCCCAACCTTTAGATTTATTTTTTTGTTTTTTTTAGAAATTTTTTTTTGTATTAACTTTATTTCATTTTTAGTAATTTTATGATTGATTAGAATTTTTTGTAGACTATCTCCTGGTTGAATTTTATAGTTTTTA
>CACCZY010000057.1 GCA_902550635.1 uncultured Pelagibacteraceae bacterium | reverse complement strand
TCAGAAAAAAAAGGTGAAGATCCTAAAAATTTAAAAAGAAAACCTGCCAATGTAGTAATGAAATATATGCAAGATTTTGGATATAAAGTAATTCCAGTTAATCCTTTTGCAGAGGGAGAAGTGATAAATGGAGAGACAGTAATTGGGAGTTTAGATAAAATTTCTGAAAAAATAGATATTGTAGATATCTTTCGACCTTCAAAAGAAACACCTGCTATTGCAAAAGAAGCGGTAAAAATTGGAACCAAAGTCTTGTGGTTACAATATGGAATTCAAAACGAAGAGACTAAAAAAATTGCTGAAGATGCAAATATTCAATATGTATCAAACTTATGTATAAAACAAGAATATCAAAAATTATTTCAAAAAGCTAATCCGGTATTCCCTGTCCTTAAAAATTAGTGAAAAAAATTCTAATATTAATTTTTCTTTTTCAAACATCAGTTTTCAGTCAAGATTTGGAAAAAGCATATTTTGCAGGAGGTTGTTTTTGGTGTATGGAAGAATCTTTTGAAAAAAAGGAAGGAGTTACTGAGGTTATTTCAGGTTATTCAGGCGGAAAAACAAAAAATCCAACATATGAAGAAGTTACATATGGAAATACAGGACATTTTGAAACAATTGAAATTATTTACGATAAGAGCAAAATAAATTACAAAGATTTACTTGATCATTTTTGGAAAAATATAGATCCATTTGATAAATACGGTCAATTTTGTGATAAAGGTTACAGTTATAGATCCGTAGCTTTCTATAAAAATAAAGAAGAAAAAGATTTAATAAATAAAAGTATTATGGAATTAGAAAAAAAATTTGATAAAAAAATCGTAACTTACGTCATAGAATTTAAAAAATTTTACAAAGCAGAAGACAAACATCAAAATTATTATCAAGTTAAATTTTTAAACTATTTAAGATATAAAAAAGCTTGTGGAAGAGAACAAACCTTAAATAAAATTTGGAATTAATGAAAAAAGTTTTTTTAGTTTACGGACATTATAATGACAAATCATTTAATGCTGCGATTAAAGAAGAATTTATCAACACTGTAAAAGAAAATGGAAATGAAGTAGATGTAGTTGACTTATATAAAGAAAAATTTAACCCAGTCTATGCCGGTGAAAAACCAGATGAAACAGTATTGGATCATCAAAAGAGAATAGAAGCTTCTGATGTAATTGTTTTAATTGCACCAATATGGAATTTTAGAATGCCAGCAATTTTAGAAGGATGGATTGATAAAGTTTTAGCTCCACCTTGGGCATTTAAATTTAAAAAAATTTTTGGAAACTATGGTTATCCAATAGGAAATTTAAAAGGAAAAAAAGCTATTGTATTTTGTACATATGGTTCGCCACAATTTGCTATTAGGACTTTTTTTTTAAATATGCCGACTAAAAGACTTAGAAGAGGGGTATTTAACATTTGTGGAATAACAAATGTTATTTATAAAAGATATTTTGCTGTACCATTTGTTTCAGATGACAAGAGAAAAAAATTTCTAAAAGACGTAAAAAAAACTGCAAATAATTTATGATAAAAATATTAAAATATTTTGTTATAATTTTTTTTATTCTTTCAAGCAATTCTATTTCAGATATTTTAAAACCAAATATTAAAATAGAAGCATATCAAGTAGTTAAAATTCAGTTGAAAAGTTTAATGGAAAATGACAATCCAACCAAAGATAGAGGCATTGAACAAACATGGGAATTTGCCCATCCAAATAATAAAAAATTTACTGGTCCATTGGATAAATTTCAAATCATGTTAAAGGGGAAATCTTATTCAATGCTGTTAAATCATAAAGACCATAAAATTAAAGAAGTTTTTTTATCTGATAAAGTGGCAACTTTTGAAGTTATAATTTTAGATACAGAGAAAAAGTATTACAAATTTAAATGGCAGGTTGAAAAATATAATAAAGAAGGCCCTTTAAAAGATTGTTGGTTAACAACGGCTGTTTCTCAGCCCGTGGCTATAGGCTCATCTATATAAAAAAATTATGTTTCGTTAATATTAAAAATTTAGTAGGAATCGCAAGATGAAATCAAAAGCAAAAGTTGTTGTTGTAGGTGGAGGTGTTGTTGGAGTTAGCATGCTCTATCATCTTGCAAAAAAAGGTTGGTCAGACGTTGTT
>CACCZY010000056.1 GCA_902550635.1 uncultured Pelagibacteraceae bacterium | reverse complement strand
AAATAGCGCAAATAACGCTGCAATTAAAGCTTTTATAGTAAATCGAGTTGGTGATTTTGGTTTTGCACTTGGAATTTTTTTAATTTTTTATTTATGCGGTACTGTGAATTATTCAGAGGTATTCGAATTAATTCCAAATATCGATAGTAAAAAATTGTTATTTCTGGGTATTAACTTTAATGCAGTAGATTTAATTTGCATCCTACTATTTATAGGAGCCATGGGCAAGTCAGCACAATTCTTTCTTCATACATGGTTACCAGATGCAATGGAAGGACCAACGCCTGTTTCAGCATTAATTCATGCTGCCACAATGGTAACAGCTGGAGTATTTTTAGTAGTCAGATGCTCTTATATTTATGAATATTCAGAATTTGCTTTATCTTTAATTACTTTAATTGGCATGATCACGGCATTGTTTGCTGCAACTGTTGCGCTTGTTCAAAATGATATTAAAAAAATTATAGCATATTCAACTTGTAGCCAGTTAGGTTATATGTTTTTTGCAGCTGGCGTAGGTGCTTACAATGTAGCGATGTTTCATTTATTTACTCATGCTTTTTTTAAAGCATTACTATTTTTAGGTGCAGGTTCAGTTATTCATTCTTTTAAAGAAGAGCAAGATATAAATAAAATGGGTGGAGTTTGGAAAAATTTACCTTACACATATATTTTAATGATTATTGGAACACTAGCATTAACAGGTTTTCCTTTTTTATCAGGGTATTATTCTAAAGATGCAATTATTGAGTTTGCATATCTTAAAAATACTTCCTTAGGATACAATGCGGCATCGGTTGGAATATTTACAGCAATATTAACATCAATATATTCTTGGAGATTGATTTTCAAAACTTTTCATGGAGATTATAATAATAAAATAATATCTAAAAGTAGCATGCATGAATCACCATTTGCGATGTTATTACCACTTTTTATTCTAGCTTTTGGATCGATGTTTGCAGGATTTATATTTAAAGATATTTTTATTTCAAATTCATCAAGCCAAATATTTTGGCTAGACTCAATAAAATTTTTAGTACCATTAAGCAATGAACATCCGCCTTTATGGTTTTTATATTTAACACCTTTTTTAGTTGTTATAACAATTCCAATATCTTATTTTTTATTTGTTAAATATAAAAATGTTCCAAATTATATTTTAGAAATTAACAAACCTCTTTATGAATTTTTTAAGAATAAATGGTACTTTGATGAAATTTACAATTTTATTTTTGTTAAACCAAGTATGAAAATAGGATACTTTTTATGGAAAAAAATAGATAATGAAATAATTGATAAATTTGGACCTGATGGTATTTCAAATTTAATAAAAAAAATCTCTAATAAAGCAGTTAAATTTCAAAGTGGTTATTTATATCAGTACGCCTTTATTATGCTAATGGGTTTTTGTCTAATTTTAACATTTTTAATAATTAAATAATGAACTTTCCAATTCTTTCTTCACTAATACTTTTGCCAATTATTGGATCTTTTTTTATTATTTTCATCAAATCTTCCAATAAAGATAATCGAAGCATAAAGCTTATTGCCTTGTTTACTAGTTTTGCAAATTTTTTGCTGTCATTATATTTGTGGTATCAATTTGATAATTCTATTTATCAATTTCAATTTGTTGAAAATAAAAAATGGCTGATTGGGTTAATTAATTATAAGGTTGGAGTTGATGGAATTTCAATATTATTTATTTTATTAACTACTTTTATTATTCCATTATGCATAATATCTGTAAATCACACAATAAAGCATCGTAATAAAGAATTTTTAATTGCTATTTTACTAATGGAAAGTTTAATGATTGGTGTATTTTGTTCATTAGACTTAGTAATATTTTATTTGTTTTTTGAAGGTGGTTTAATACCGATGTTTCTAATTATTGGTATTTGGGGAGGACAAAGAAGAGTTTATTCGGCATTTAAATTTTTCCTTTATACTTTACTAGGCTCAGTATTAATGTTGATAGCTATAATATCAATTTACTGGATCACTGGAACAACTGATTTTGTTGAAATTTATAACCAAGGAATAAATTTAAAATACCAAAAATTATTATGGTTAGCTTTTTTTAGTTCTTTTGCTGTTAAAACTCCGATGTGGCCTGTTCATACATGGTTACCTGATGCTCATGTTGAAGCACCTACAGCGGGTTCAGTTATTTTAGCAGCAATA
>CACCZY010000055.1 GCA_902550635.1 uncultured Pelagibacteraceae bacterium | reverse complement strand
TAGGTAATACCAAAATTAAAAAAAATAATGTATTAATTATTGAGATTGATAATATGGGTTTGTTAGCTAAAAAAGATTTTGTAGATATCAATAAATTAAATAACAATGAATTTACGGAAAAAACTACATCTAATACTTATTCTAAAAAATCTTTTATTTATAATTTTTTAACTAGTGTAAGACAAAAAATTAATGATCCATTTCAAAATAGAAAAAGAAGAAAATAAATTACCCAGCTATTACAGCTAACAAAAGTAATGCAACGATATTAGTAATTTTTATCATAGGGTTAACAGCTGGACCAGCTGTATCTTTATAAGGATCTCCAACAGTATCGCCTGTAACTGCTGCTTTATGAGCTTCGGACCCTTTTCCACCAAAATTTCCATCTTCAATATATTTTTTTGCGTTATCCCAAGCGCCACCACCTGCTGTCATTGATATGGCTACGAATAATCCAGTAATAATTACACCTAACAACATAGCTCCTACGGATGATAATGCTGCTACTTGACCACCAATGGGTAAAATAAATAAATACAAAACTATTGGGGACAAGACTGGTAACAGTGATGGTACTATCATTTCCTTTATTGCTGCTTTTGTTAATAAATCAACTAATCTTCCGTAGTCGGGTTTGGATTTTCTTTTCATTATACCTGGAATTTTTTTAAATTGTCTTCTTACTTCAATTACAACAGCACCTCCTGCTCTACCTACAGCTTGCATACCCATTGAACCAAACAAGTAAGGGAGCATACCACCAACCAATAATCCAACTACTACAAAAGGATTTGATAAATCAAATGTTACAACAATACCCTCAAGTTTTGATCCAGCAACTTTTGAAAAATGTTTAATATCCTCAGTGTATGCTGCAAAGAGAACTAGAGCTCCTAAACCAGCAGATCCTATTGCATAACCTTTAGTAACAGCTTTAGTTGTGTTACCGACAGCATCTAATGCATCTGTGGTCTTTCTAACGTTCTTTGGTAAATTAGACATTTCAGCTATCCCACCGGCATTATCTGTAACAGGGCCGTATGCATCAAGTGCAACTACCATACCTGCCAACGCTAACATTGTAGTAACTGCAATTGCTATACCAAAAAGTCCAGCTATATAATTTGTTAACAATATTCCACCAACAATAATTAATGCTGGTATAGCTGTTGCTTCCATAGACACAGCCAAACCTTGGATTACATTTGTTCCATGGCCTGTAGTTGACGAAGAGGCAACACTTTTAACAGGTCTATAATTAGTTCCGGTATAATATTCTGTAACCCAGATTAATAAACCAGTTATAATCAAACCTATTACTCCACATATATACAAACTCATTCCTGTAAATGATTTATCTGATATTAAATAAGTATTTTCCAATCCTAAAACATAATCTGTAATTGGGTATAAAATTACTAACGAGGTTACAGCAGTAACTACAAAACCTTTATATAATGCAGTCATAATATTTTTAGATTTTCCCAATTTAACAAAGAATGTTCCAATAATAGAAGTTAATATGCAGGCTGCACCAATTGATAAAGGATAAACCATCATATTTAAATCGCCATGAAAAAAAATTGAAGATAAAACCATAGTTGCTACTATTGTTACAGCATAAGTTTCAAATAAATCAGCAGCCATACCTGCACAATCACCAACATTATCTCCAACATTGTCAGCTATTACAGCTGGATTTCTTGGATCATCTTCAGGAATACCTGCTTCAACTTTTCCTACTAAATCTGCACCTACATCAGCACCTTTAGTAAAAATCCCACCACCAAGTCTTGCAAAAATTGAAATAAGTGATGCACCAAAGCCTAATGCAACTAAAGCATTTACAATTTCTCTTTCATCAACTTTAAATGTCAATAGTAAGTAATAATAAACTGCAATTGCTAAAAGAGCCAAACCAGCAACCAACATTCCTGTGACTGCTCCAGATTTAAAAGCTATTGAAAGTCCTTGAGATAATCCTTTTCTAGAAGCTTCTGCAGTTCTTACATTTGCCTGTACTGATACTAACATACCTACATAACCAGCTATTCCAGACAAAGTAGCTCCAATTAAATATCCCAAACCAACTAAGACACTAAATGCAAAACTAATTATAACTAATACAACAACACCAACTATTGCGATTGTTTTATATTGTCTATTTAAATATGCTTTTGCTCCAACTTGTATAGCAGATGCAATTTCTTGCATTTTATTATTTCCAGCACTAGAGGCTAGAATATTTT
>CACCZY010000054.1 GCA_902550635.1 uncultured Pelagibacteraceae bacterium | reverse complement strand
TTATTCATTCAGATTTATTCACAGATAATATTTTCTTTCATAGAAGAAAATTTAATGGATTCATAGATTTTTATTTCTCTTGTAATGATTTTTTAGCTTACGAATTAGCAACTGGAATTAATGCTCTTTGCTTTAATAAAAAAAATAGATCTTTCATTTTTGACAAAAAAAAATCATCAAATTTAATTAAAGGATATGAATCAATTAGAAAATTATCAAAAAAAGAAAAAAAATATTTTAATATTCTATGCAAAGGTTCTGCTCTTAGATTTTTGCTAACAAGAGCTTATGACTATTTAAATACACCAAAAAGTGCAATTATTACTATTAAAGATCCAATAGAATATTTTCAAAAATTAAACTTTCATAAAAAAGTAAGTTCATTTGATGATTATTTAATATAATGATTAAAATTTATACAGATGGATCATGCATAGGAAATCCAGGTAATGGTGGGTGGGCTGCAATAATTATTAAAGATGGAAAAAAAACTCAAATAAAAGGAAGCAAGAAAAATGCTACCAACAATCAAATGGAATTACTTGCCCCAATAAAAGCTTTAAAGAAAATTCCTAAAGGTAGCAAACTTAAAATTTTTACAGATTCCAAATATGTAAAGTCGGGAATAACAGAATGGATCCATAACTGGAAAAAAAATGGATGGAAAACTTCAAATAAACAAAAAGTTAAAAATAAAGAACTTTGGACAGAGTTAGATCTTTTAACTAATGAATTTGAAATAAGTTGGAATTGGGTAAAAGCACACTCTACTGATCAATTAAATAATGAAGTGGATTTAATTGCTAGAGAAGCTGCAAATTTATAAAATAACTGACGTTCAAAAGAACGCCTCTTTAGATTTTGCTTTTAATAAAGTTTTTTACATCTTCTGTATTGTTTTTTAATACTTGAAAATTTTCTTTTTTATCAAGCACATGCTGAAGTTCTTTTGGTAATTTTTCATGCTTATTTATCGCATTATTTGTAGCATCTGGAAATTTACATGGATGCGCAGTTGATAAAACAACACAATTATTAAAAGATAGTTTTTTTGCAGCCCCTACTCCAACTGCGGTATGTGGATCTAATATGATATTATTTTCTTCATAGTTTTTTTTAATAATGTCTAACGTTTCTCGTTCATTGCAACTTTCAGATAAAAAATCCTTTTGAATTATATTTAAATTGTTCTTTTCAATTTGATAAGAATTTTGCTGAATTTTTTTCATAATTTCTGCTGTTTTTTCAGAGTCAGAATTATTTACATAGTAAATTAATCTTTCAAAGTTACTTGCTAATTGAATATCCATACTAGGTGACAATGTTTGTTTAACTTCTTTTGAAACATAATCTCCTTTTGAAATGGCTCTATGTAAAATATCATTTTCGTTTGTTGCAACAATTAATTTATCAATTGGTAATCCCATTTTCTTTGCAAGGTAGCCTGCGAAGACATCGCCAAAGTTTCCTGTTGGAACTGAAAATGAAATAGTTTCTTTGCCTAATTTAAAATATGAGTAAAAATAATAGACTGCTTGGACAATAATTCTTGCCCAATTTATTGAGTTTACTCCTGACATATTTATAGATTTAGAAAACTCAAGATCTGAAAAAATTTGTTTTACAATATTTTGACAATCATCAAAGTTTCCATCTATTGCAATATTAAAAACATTTTTTTCTCCCACAGTAGTCATTATTTTTCTTTGAACAGAAGAAATTTTATTATTTGGATGCAAAACAAATATATTTAAATTAGCTTTTCCTTTAATTGCATCTATTGCTGCTGCGCCAGTATCTCCAGAAGTTGCAACAACTATATTTATTTTTTTGTCGTTTTTCCTTAAATAATATTCATACAAATTACCAATGAATTGCATTGCAACATCTTTAAATGCCAATGTTGGTCCATGAAATAATTCTAATAATTTTAGTTCTCCAATATTTGAGATTTTTACAACCTCTTTTTCTCTAAATGTTGAATATGATTTTTTAATTAAAGATGAAAGTTCTTCTCTTGAAATAAAATCTGCTGAAAACTGACTTATTATTTCGAAAGATAATTTATTATAATTTAAATTTTTTAGCTCTAATAATTCTTGTTTACTATAATTTTTTAATGATTTTGGTACATAAAGACCACCATCATCAGCAAGTCCTTTTAAAAAAACTTCTCCAAAACTATATTCTTTTTCTTTACTTCTTGTGCTTATATATTTCATCTAAAATATTCATAAACACTCTAGCGAAATTTTTTTAAGGCGC
>CACCZY010000053.1 GCA_902550635.1 uncultured Pelagibacteraceae bacterium | reverse complement strand
CGGATCAGGTCCAAATGGTGCGATAATTCATTATAGGGCAAACATAAAATCAAATAGAAAAATAAAAAAAAATGATATCTTTTTATGTGACTCAGGTGGACAATACAAATTTGGCACAACTGATGTAACCAGAACTATTTGTTTTACAAATCAAAGTAAAAAAATAAAAAATATTTTTACAAGAGTATTAAAAGGCCATATTGCTGTAGCAATAACAAATTTAAAAAAAATAAATAAGGGTTATTTAATCGACAGAAGAGCAAGAAAAGCTTTGAAAGAAATAAATTTAGATTATGGTCATGGTACAGGACATGGCGTTGGTTTTTTTTTAAATGTACACGAAGGACCCCAATCGATATCAAGGTATAACAAGGTAGAAATTAAAGAAGGAATGATCTTAAGCAATGAACCTGGCTACTACAAAGAAAGTCGATTTGGAATTAGAATAGAAAATTTAGTATATGTAGCCAAACAAAAATCAAAACTTATCTTTAAAAATTTAACATTTGCACCAATAGATACCGACTTAATTAATTTTAAACTTTTAAATAAAATTGAAAAAAAATATCTTACAGATTACCATTCTGAAACTTATTCTAAAATATCGAAATATTTAACTAATAAAGAAAAAATATGGTTTCAAGAATTAATTTAATATTTTTTCAAATTCTTTTTGATTAATAATTTGAATCTTTAAATTTTTTGCCAAAGTAACTTTTTTAGCTGTAGGTTTGTCTCCTACAATTAAATAATTTAATTTTTTACTTATAGAGCTTAAAATTTTTCCAGATTTTTTTTCAATTAAAGATTTTGCTTCTGCTCTACTAACTCCTTGCAATTTTCCTGTAATCATAAATGTTTTATTACTTAACTTTCCATCCAAGTTTATATTATTATTAATTATGATAATAAATTTTGATAATTTTTTAATCACTTCGGTATTAATTTTGTTAGAAAAAAATTTTTTTAACGAATTTATTTGAGTTTCACCAATACCATCTATACCTAAAAAATTATCAAAATCATAATTCGAAGAAATATTAGTAAGATTTTCAATGCTTTTAATATTGTAAGAAATTAATTTAGCATTTTCTTTACCAATATGTCTAATTCCTAAAGAAAAAATAAATTTGTCCAAAGTAATTTTTTTTGATTTGTTTATTGCATATTTTAAATTTGAAACAGACAGCTTGCCCCAGCCATCTATTTTTTGAATTTTATCGTAGTCCAACTCAAATATATTTTGAGGTAATCTTATTAATTTCAAATTCCAAAATTGTTCCACAACTTTTTTACCTAAACCATCAATATTTAATGCTTCTTTTGATACAAAATGTTTTATTTTTTCTATAGCAATTTTTTCACAAATATATCCATCACTAGTGCATCTTTTTACAGCATCGTACTTTTTGGTTTGGTTGTTATATTCTTTAAGAACTTTTGACCCACAAGAAGGACATCTGTCTGGAAAAAAATATTTTTTCGATTGCTTATTTCTTTTTGTAAAGTCCACAGATATAACATGTGGTATAACATCTCCGGCTCTTTCTATTTTGACTGTATCGCCTATTCTAATATCTTTTCTTTTAATTTCATCTTCATTATGTAAAGTCGCGTTTGATACTACAACTCCTCCTACATTTACAGGTTTTATCTTTGCCACTGGTGTTAGTGCTCCAGTTCTGCCTACTTGGATTCCAATATCTATTATTTTTGAAAAAGCATTTTCTGCAGAAAATTTATGTGCAGTTGCCCACCTAGGTGCGTTAGCAACAAAACCTAATCTATCTTGAAGATTAAAATCGTTTAATTTATATACTAAACCATCTACATCGTAATCTAGTTTAAATCTATTTTTTTCAAATTGTTCATGATTTTTTATTAAATTATTAACTCCTTTTATAACAGAATTATATTCGCTAATTTTAAAACCCCACTTTTTTAAAGCTTTTATAAATTCTGACTGTTTATTAAATTTTTTATTTTTATAATAGCCATACGTATAGGCAATAAAATTTAAGGGAATTTTTTTAACTTCCTCAGGATTCTTTTGCCTTAACGAGCCTGATGCCGCATTTCTAGGATTTGCAAACTTATCTTCAATTTTTTGAAAGTCTTTATTTTTTATAAATACTTCTCCTCTTATATCGATATCTTTTGGAAATTCTGGATCTTTAATTTCTTTTGGGATGTCTAAAATAGTTTTCAAATTTTCTGTAATTATCTCGCCTTCTTTTCCATCGCCTCTGGATAAGCCATGACTCAGTTTTCCATTTACATAAGTTAATGATGCTGAAATGCCATCAATTTTAGGTTCAACACTGTATTCAAAATCAATATTATTTTTTAAATTTAGAAAATTATATATTTTTTTTTCAAAATTTTTTAAATCATCTCGATCAAATGCATTGGAGAGAGACAACATTGGTACACGATGTTGTTTTTTTTTAAAGTTTCTTGATGGAGCAAATCCTACAGAAAGCGATGGAGAATTTTTGTCTTTTAAATATTTATATTTTTTTTCTAATTCAAATATTTCACTTTTTAATTTGTCATAATCTGCATCTGATATCTGTGGTTTGTTTTTTTCAAAATATAACTTATTATTTTTAATTACTTGGTTAATTTTTTTTTTATATATTTTTTTGATTTCATTTTCTTTCATTTTTATTCGAAAAGTGATTTAAATTTTTTTATTATATTATTTTGTTTTTCTTTTTTCTTAACACTTGGTTCTACATATTTTTTATTAAAAACTTTATAAGATTCTTTATACCACTCACTTGATTGGT
>CACCZY010000052.1 GCA_902550635.1 uncultured Pelagibacteraceae bacterium | reverse complement strand
CCTTGCATCATTATATCTAAGATTATTATATCAAATTTTACAAATCTAACTTTTTCTGCTGCATTTTCTGCACTATTTGCAGTTGTTACTAAATATTTATTTTCATTTAAGAATTTTTTTAAAAGAGATCTTATTCCATCATCATCATCAACTACTAATATATGTGCGTAATATTTATTCATTAATTATTTTTTTTATAACATTATTAAAGCTTATTACTTCTTCAGATTTACTTTTAAGTAATGCTTTTTGAAATCTTTTTTTTTGTATTAAAAATATTTCATTTAATATTTTATCTCCTTTTAAATTTAAATAAACATTTTTAACTCTACTATCTTTAGTATTTTTTTTAAATTCTAAAACTTCCAATTTAATTAAATCATTTATAACTTTGTTTAAACTTTGTTTAGTTACACCTAATTTTTGTAATAGCTCAGATACATTAATTCCTTTAAAAGCAGATATAATTAGTAGAGTTTTATAATGAGGAATTCCCAAATCATATTTCTTAGATACTTTTTTTGCATCATCAAAGCTTTTCTTATATGCATAAAAAATGTTTAATATATACTCTTTTAATTGCTTATCTTGTAAATATAAAAGTTCTTTCATAATTGGTAAGTTATATTGACATATTATATATACAAAGATACTTTTTTGGAAAAAAAAATCTAATGATACCGTTTGATAAAAGAGAAGGAAAAATTTGGTACAATAATGATCTTGTTGATTGGCAAGATGTTAAATTTCACGTTTTAAGTCATGGACTACACTACGCAAGCTGTGTTTTTGAAGGACTTAGGGTTTACGATGGAGAAATATTTAAATTAGAAGAACATACTGAAAGGTTTTATCATTCAGCAAATAGGCTTGGTATTGAAATGCCTTATACAAAAGATGAAATAAATAATGCTACAAAAAAAATTGTTTCAATTCAGAAAGTTCAAAACGGTTACATAAGACCTTTTGCGTGGAGAGGAAGTGAAATGATGGCAATTTCTGCTCAAAAAACTACAATACACGTTGCAATAGCAACTTGGGAATGGGGAACTTATTTTGATCCAAAGCTAAAAACTGAAGGAATAAAATTAAATATTTCAAAATGGAAAAGACCTGCACCAGATACAATTCCATGGGATACAAAAGCTTCAGGATTATATATGATTTGTACATTGTCAAAGCATGAAGCAGAAAAACAAGGTTTCACAGATTCATTAATGATGGACCATGAAGGAAATGTTGCTGAAGCCACAGGTGCAAATATTTTTTTTAAAGATAAAAAAGGTGAATTTCATACTCCAGTTCCAGATTCTTTTTTAGATGGAATAACAAGAAGAACAGTTATAGAAATAGCTAAATCAAAGAGCATTAAAGTTCATGAAAGAAAAATATCACCTAATGAACTTTCAGATTTTGTTGGATGTTTTCTAACAGGAACAGCCGCAGAAGTGACACCAGTATCAAAAATTGCTAATCACGAATTTAAAGTATGTGAAACAATTCTAGAGCTCTCTACTAGCTATGACCAACTTGTTCGCAAAAAAAAAGCAGCCTAGTTTTTATTATCTTCAGAAATAGCATGATCTATTCCTTTTCTTAAATATTCGTATCCTGTATAAAGTGTTAAAAAAGCAGATAGCCACAGCAAAATTATTCCTATTGTTTGAGCATTGTAGTCTTGAAAATTAAGTATTTTATTTCCAGTATCTCCTGTTAATAAAAGAGATATAGCAAACATTTGTAAAAAAGTTTTAGCTTTTGCTAAGTTAGATACTGGAAGTTTTATTTTTCCTATCGCCAAAAATTCTCTTAATCCTGAAATTAATATTTCTCTTGTTAAAATAATTATTGCTGCAATTACTTCATAATTTTTTATTGTTCCAGCCATAACTAATAAAATTAAAGCAGTTGCCACAATAATTTTATCAGCAATAGGATCTAGCAATTCACCCAACTTAGACTCCTCTTTATACATTCTAGCTAATAAACCATCTAAAAAATCTGTGAAAGAAGCAATTAAAAATAATGCGAATGGAATAACATCTCCATAAAAACCAGGTAGATAAAAGGTAATTACAAATATAGGTACAATTATAATTCTACCGATAGTTAGATAATTTGGAATTTTAATTTTCATTCGTGAAAGAAATTATATATTTTTTTTGCAACTTTTTCCTCAACTCCGTCAACTGACTTTATTTCATCCAGACTTGCAGATTCAACTGCTCTTGCTGACCCAAAATGATTTAATAATGCCCTTTTTCTCATCGATCCAACCCCTTGTATTTGATCTAAAAGTGACTTTGTTATTCCTTTTTTTCTTTTTGCTCTATGTGCACTTATTGCAAATCTATGAGACTCGTCCCTAATTCTTTGTAGAAAAAAAAGGGTAGAATCATTTTTTTCAAACTTATAATCTTTACCGTTATGAAAAAAAGTTTCATCACCATTGTTTCGGTATTTACCTTTAGCAATTGCTATAACTGGTATGTCATGTAAACCTAGCTCGTTCATAGTTTCCCTAGCTGATGAGTACTGCCCCTTACCTCCATCTATCATTACCAAATCTGGAAAAGATAGAAAATTATCTTTTTCTTGAATTGCTCTTTTAAATCTTCTATTTAAAACCTCTCTCATCATTCCATAATCATCTTGTTCGTTATCTTTTTTTTTTATATTAAATTTTCTGTATCTTTTTTTAATAAATCCTTCATCTCCAAACGCAATTAAAGCTCCAACGCTGTTAGTTCCCTGAATATGACTATTATCATAAACTTCAATAAGGCTTATGTTTGTTTCAAGGTTAAACTTTTTAGAAATTGAGTCGAATAGATCTTTATTATTTTGGCTTTCATATAGTTTTCTATTTAAACTATCTTTTGCATTTTTAATTGCTTGATTAATAACTTTTAATTTTGATCCTTTTTTTGCAATAGAAATGTTAACTTGCTTACCCTCTTTTTTAGAAAGTGTTTTTTCGATTAAATTTTTTTCCTTAATCTCTTCTGATAGTATTATTATAGATGGGACATTTTTATTTTCATAAAACTGAGAAATAAATGAATTTAAAATAT
>CACCZY010000051.1 GCA_902550635.1 uncultured Pelagibacteraceae bacterium | reverse complement strand
TTTTCAGTTGGTGTAGACGTTATTACTACAGGAAATCATGTTTGGGATGAAAAAGAAATTATGAATTTTATTGATAACGAAAATAGATTGTTAAGACCAATAAATTTAATAGAAAATTCTCCAGGAAAAGGTTTTGGAATTTTTTTATTAAAAAATAAAAAAAAAATTGGTGTTTTAAACTTAATGGGAAATATTTTTATGAAAAAATGTGAAGATGTATTTGTAGCTGCAGAAAATTTTCAAAAAAAATATAAATTAAAAAAAGATTATGATTTTCTTATTGTAGATTTTCATGGGGAAATAACAAGCGAAAAAATGGCAATGGGAAATTTTTTTGATAGCAAAGCAAGTTTATTTGTCGGTACTCATACACATGTGCCAACTAATGATGCAAGAATTTTAGAAAAAGGAACAGGATATCAAACTGATGCAGGAATGTGTGGTGATTATGATTCAGTAATAGGAATGAATAAAAATAACTCATTAAACAAATTTATGAAAAAAGATTCTAAAAAGCATTTCCCATCCGAAGGAGAAGCTACATTATGTGGAACTTTAGTTGAGTGTGATGATGAAACTGGACTTGCAATTAAAATTGAAACTTTTATTTCTGGTAGAATTTTAAAAAATTATTAATTTAATTTATGGCAGGACATTCTCATTGGGCTGGAATTAAACATAAGAAAGGAAAAGCAGATAAGCAGAAATCAAAAATATTCTCTAAATTATCGAGGGAGATTACAGTCGCTGCAAAACTAGGAGATTTAAATCCCGAAATGAATTCAAGATTAAGAGCCGCGATCCAGTCAGCTCGTGCAGCAAATATGCCAAAAGAAAATATTGAAAGAGCAATTGATAAATCAAATACTTCTAATGGAGAAGATTTTGAAAGTTTAAGATACGAAGGTTTTGGACCTTCAAAAATTGCAGTCATAATAGAAGCATTAACAGATAATAAAAATAGAACTGCCTCTAATATTAGAACTATATTTCAAAAAAATGATGGATCACTTGGCACAACAGGATCTGCATCACATAATTTTATCCAAATAGGAATAATAAAAATTGGCAAAGATGAAATTTCAGAAGAAAAAATTTTAGATCTAGCAATTGAAGCCGGAGCTCAAGAATGCTTTTCTTTTAGTGATTTTCATGAAATTCATTGTAATAAAAATGAGTTATATAATATTAAACAAAAATTAGAATCTGAAATTAATAATTTTTTATTAACGAATATAGAGTGGAGGCCAATAAATAAAATTAAACTAACCAAGGATGCAGAAGATAAAGCAATACATTTTATAGAGTCTTTAAATGATGATGATGATGTGCAAAATGTGTATACTAATTTAGATTTAATGAGAGATATTATTTGATGTATATAATTGGTATAGATCCAGGAATTACTGGTGCAATTTGTTTTTTTGAAAATGGCAAAGTTTTAGATGTAATAGAAATGCCCAATATGCCTGAAGGTAAAAAAAATAAAAAACAGGTAAATGGTGCTCAAATTACGAATGAAATTTTATCGAGAATAGAAGCAAAAGATAAAACAAAAATAAGGGTTGTTATTGAACATGTGTCTGCAATGCCAGGTCAAGGTGTTACAAGTATGTTTAATTTTGGTCAGTCATTTGGTGTATTAAAAGGAATTTGTTCTGCTCTTCAACTTTCAATGTTTTTTGTTAGGCCCGCAAAGTGGAAAAAATATCACAATTTAATAAACTCACAAAAAGATTCTAGTAGAACTAAAGCAATAGAAATTTTTCCATATATATCTCATAAATTATCAAGAAAAAAAGATTCAAACAAAGCTGATGCCATACTAATTTCTAGCTTTTTTTACAAAAGTTTAGATTTTAATGAGAATAAATAGCCAAATTCATGACACATTTTAATGAGAAATCATTGTAATGGAAGCTGATATAACATCACAAGCGGTAGGATTAGCAAGTAATACTGATTTTTCACTTATAAATTTATTTGCAAGAGCAGATATAATAGTTAAATCAGTTATTATTATACTTTTAGCATCTTCTATATATTCTTGGGCCATAATTTTTAATAAAATTAAGTTGTTTAAAAAAATAAATATTTCTTCCACAGAGTTTGAGGACAAATTTTGGAAATCTAAGTCAGCTGAAACTGTTTACAATAATTTACCATCTAAGCTAGAAGATCCAATGGCAAATGTTTTTAAAAATTCAATGCAAGCAGCTTTTAAGAACAGATCAAAAGCTAATTTAAATGAAAGAATTAGCAATATGTTAGAAATAAATGTTGAAAAAGAAATGGAAAAAATTGAGAAAAGTTATACCTTTTTAGCAACAGTTGGATCAACTGCTCCTTTTATAGGATTATTCGGAACAGTTTGGGGAATTATGAATTCTTTTCAGTCAATTGCAATATCTAGAAATACAAGCCTTGCAATAGTAGCTCCGGGTATTGCAGAAGCATTATTTGCTACCGCACTAGGTTTATTAGCTGCAATACCAGCAGTGATTGCTTACAATAAATTTAATAGTGATTCAAAAAAATACACCCAAAAGTTAAATAATTTTTCAAAAAGATTATTATCAATAATATAATTAGTATGGCTTTTCTAAAAAAAACTAACTCAAGAGAGCCAATGAGTGAAATTAATGTTACACCATTTGTAGATGTAATGTTGGTTCTGCTTATAATTTTTATGGTAACTGCACCGTTATTAACTGTTGGTGTTCAAGTGGATTTGCCTGAAAGTTCAGCAGATTCTTTACCTGAAGAACAAGAACCTTTAACATTAACAATAAATTCTAAAGGAGAAATTTTTATACAAGAATCTAAAGTTGAATATGACAATGTAATTGCAAAAATCTTAGCTATATCCAAAAATAGAACGGATACAAGAATATATGTAAGAGGAGATAAAACTATTAATTATGGAAGAGTTCTAGAGATTATGGGAATGTTGTCTGGCTCAGGATTCACTAAAGTTGCATTAATTTCTGAACCTTATAAAGAAAGATAAAATGAATAAGGAAATATTTTTTTCATTTTCACTTCATTTAATTATTATATTTGGAGCAACATTGACTTTGCCTTTTTTGCTTAAAAAACCTATTGATTTGCCACCTATAATTTCAGTTGAACTAATTCAAATTACAGAAAAAACAAATATACCTTTTGCTCCTAAAGCAAAAAAAATAATTGAAAAGGTTAAAGAGAAAGAAAAGTTGGTTTCAGAACAAGCACCACCCAAAAAAGTAAAAAAAGAGAAGCCTGATTCTATTCCTTTACCTGATGAAAAGATTGAAGTAGTA
>CACCZY010000050.1 GCA_902550635.1 uncultured Pelagibacteraceae bacterium | reverse complement strand
AAACTTTTAAATGGCAAAAACCTTTTATTTCAAATCAAACAGGAACAGACCAAGCATATCACCCTAATAAAAATGGAAATTCTAGAAAAAAAAAATATAAAAGTTGGAAAGTTTAATATTTTTAATTTTTTTTTTATAATATTAATTATATTTGCTTTTTTTTTAGGAGTAAGTGATTTGAATTCTGTTGAATTAAAAATACTTGATAAAGTTAGTTCAAAATCATCACAATTAGAAATTGAAATTAACAATGAAAAGAAATTTAAAAATTTGAAAATTAAGGTATTAAAATGTGAAAATTCTAAATTTGATGATAATCCCGAAGTAACTGCTTATTTACAGGTTATAGATACTGATTCAAAAGATAATGATAAAGTATTTGTTTTCAATGGATGGACGTTTGCTTCAAGCCCTTCTTTAAAACCATTTGATCATCCGGTATATGATATTTGGTTAATTAGTTGCTAATATACTAAATTATTTTTTCTTTATCTAACCAACTTACATTAAAATTGGAACTTAAAAATTTTTTGTGATTTAATAGATTTTTATGTAAATCAATTGTAGTAGTAATACCTTCAAGTACAAATTCATCTAATGATCTAAGCATTCTTTGAATAGCTTCGGTTCTATTTCTTCCATGACAAATAAGTTTACAGACCATGCTATCATAATAGGGTGTGATTTTATAACCTTGATATATGGAACCATCCACACGTGTTCGAAAACCTGATGGTTGATGACACATAGTTATGGTACCTGGTGAAGGCTGAAAATTTTTACTTGCGTCTTCTGCATTAATTCTACATTCAATTGCGTGACCTCTAGGATTAATATCTGATTGTTTAAGTGCTGTATTTCCTGTGAATGCAATCCATATTTGTTCTTTTATAATATCAATGCCAGTTACCATTTCTGTAACAGGGTGTTCAACTTGAACCCTTGTATTCATTTCTAAAAAATAAAATTTTCCATCCTCGTATATAAACTCAACTGTACCAGCTCCCTCGTATCCGATTTGATTAACCATCTTTACTGTTCTATCAAATAAATCTTTTCTAATTTTATCATCTAAAACTGGACTTGGTGTTTCCTCGATTAATTTTTGATGTCTTCTCTGAACTGAACAATCTCTTTCATGCAAATGTACAGTACCATTTTTACCAGATAAAACTTGAACTTCTATATGTCTAGGATTTTGAAAAAATTTTTCAATGTATACCTCGTCATTGCCAAAAAATTTTTTTGCTTCAGATTTTGCTGTTAAGAATAATTCTTCAAAATTTTTTTCATTAAAAGCTATCTTCATACCCTTTCCACCTCCACCTCCAGCAGCTTTTATTAAAACAGGAAATCCAATTTTTTTGCAAATTTCTTTTGCTTTTTCGATATTTTCAACACCTTCATCAGAACCTTCAATAACTGGCAAACCATGTTCCTTAGCAATTTTTTTTGCTTGAATTTTATCTCCCATCATTTGAATTAATTTTGATGATGGACCAATAAATTTAATATTATTTTCCTCCAAAATTTTTGCAAAGCCTGAATTTTCAGATAAAAATCCATAACCAGGATGAACAGCTTCCGCATTAGTTAGCTCTATTGCAGACATTAGTGCCGGGATATTTAAATAACTATTTACAGGTTGATGAGAACCAATACAGACACTTTCATCTGCCAATCTTACATGCATACTTTCTTTGTCAACATCTGAATGAACAGCGACTGTAGATATTCCCCACTCTTTACAAGCTCTAATTACTCGAACTGCAATTTCTCCTCGATTAGCAATTAATATTTTTTTAAACATTATTTTAAGACAACTAACACCTGACCAAACTCTACTGGCTGACCGTCTTCTACAGAAACTTTTTTAACAATCCCATCTAAAGTTGCAGGAACATGATTCATCGTTTTCATTGCTTCCACAATCATTATCGTATCTCCTTTTTTTATTTTTTTTCCTAATTCAACAAAGGGTTTCGCTCCTGGTTCAGGAGCAAGATATGCAGTTCCAATTATAGGACTTTTAATTGTTTTAGAATTATCAATTTCTTCCTTAACCACTTCATCTTTGGAAGCAAATACTTCCCCACCTTTTTCTACAGATTTTTTTAGATCTTCCAAAAGATCAATTAATTTTTTTACAATTTTTTTATCTATTTCCATTTTTTATTAATTCATGCATTGCATTTATGGCCAAAATATAACCATTACCACCTAATCCACAAATTATACCAGTTACTACATTACTTATCATAGATTTGTGTCTAAATTCTTCTCTCTTATAAATATTAGATAAGTGAAGTTCTATAATGGGCTTTTTAAAAATATCCAATGCATCTCTTATAGATACAGAGGTATGTGTAAAACCTGCGGCATTAATAATCATACCATCATACTCTTTTCTAGCATTTTGAATTATTGTAACTATTTCGCCTTCAATATTGGATTGAATAAATTTTAGATCAAGGTTTAATTCATTAGTTTTTTCAATACATTTTTTCTTAAGTTGATCAAAAGTAATTGAACCATATTGTGATTGTTCTCTCTCTCCTAATAGATTAAGATTAGGACCATTAATAATAATAATTTTTTTTTTCATAAACCACTTATATTCTATGAATGCTAGAAAAAAAATAAAAATAAAACTTAATGGTAAAAAAATTCAAATATTTAAAGATGCTAGTGTTATTTCTGTGTTAAAAAAATTCAAAATTCCTTTAAATAAAGTTGCAATAGAGCTAAATAGAAAAATTTTAAATAAAAATACATTAAAAAAATTAAAACTAAATGAAAAAGATGAAATAGAAATAGTCCATTTTATAGGCGGGGGTTAATGAAAGATATATTTAAAATTGTAAACAAAAAATTTAAATCAAGATTGATAGTTGGTACAGGCAAATATAAAAATATGAAAGAATGTGCTAATGCAGTAAAAGCCTCGGGCGCCGACATAGTTACAGTCGCAGTAAGAAGAGTAAATATTTCTGATAAAAAAAAACCACTGTTAATGGATTATATTAATCCAAAAAAAATTACTTATTTGCCTAATACTGCAGGGTGTTTTAATTCAGAAGAAGCTTTAAGAACTTTAAGACTTGCTAGGGAAATAGGTGGATGGAAGTTAGTTAAACTTGAAGTTTTAGGTGATAAAAAAAATTTATTTCCAGATATGATCGAAACATTAAAATCAACTGAAGTATTATCTAAAGAAGGATTTAATGTAATGGTTTATTGCACTGACGACCCTTTAATGGCAAAAAGATTAGAAAATGCTGGTGCATGCGCAATAATGCCACTTGCTGCTCCCATTGGTTCAGGACTTGGTATTCAAAATAAAACCAATATAAAAATAATTCGATCTCAAACAAAGCTTCCGTTAGTTGTTGATGCAGGAATTGGCCAGGCATCAGATGCAACTATAGCAATGGAATTGGGATGTGATGCAGTACTAATAAATACGGCAATTGCAAAAGCAAAAAAAC
>CACCZY010000049.1 GCA_902550635.1 uncultured Pelagibacteraceae bacterium | reverse complement strand
TTTACCACATAGATATTTTATTTTTACTTTTGGGTGTTTAATTAATAATTTTACTAATTGAACACCTATGTATCCAGTTGATCCGGCAATTAATACGTTAATCTTTGGCATATATCATTATAGCAGTTATTAAGAAAAAAAATATTATCTTTTAGAAAATTGAAAGCTTCTTCTTGCTTTTCTATGACCATATTTTTTTCTTTCGACGGCCCTAGAATCTCTTGTGGTAAGTTTTTCTTTTTTGAGAGTGGTTTTCAAATTCGAATCAAACATGACTAAAGCTTTTGATATACCGTGAGATATTGCACCTATTTGTCCAGATAGACCACCACCACTTACATTGCATCTTACATCATACTCCGTGCTTTGTGATATAATGTCGAATGGTCTAAGCAATTTCATTTTGTGTTGTTCTCTTTTAAAATATTCATCATATTTTTTTCCATTTACATAGATGTTGCCAGTACCTTTTTTTAACCAAACTTTTGCAATTGACTTTTTTCTTCTACCTGTTGCGTATTTGCTTTCTTTAAAATCTAATTTAATTTTAGTATTTTTAACTTCTTGAGTTTCCATTTATCTTATTCTCACAATATTTTTATTGTTTAATTTTGATACATCTATAATTTTTGGATTTTGAGTTCCATGTGGATGTGTGGATCCAGTATAAATTTTAAGTTTAGTTAATTGTTTTTTTGCTAAAGGACCTCCCGGTAGCATTCTTTTAACTGCTAATTTCAATACTTCACTAGGTTTTTTTAAAAAAATTTTTTCTGGAGTAGTTTCTTTTATTCCACCTGGATGACCTGTGTGTCTAAAATATTTTTTATTCTGAAACTTTTTTCCTGTAAATTTTATTTTTTCAATATTTTTTACAACTACAAAATCTCCATTATCCATATGAGGGGTATAAGTGGGTTTATTTTTTCCTCTAATGATTTTAGAAATTACTGATGCCAATCTCCCAACAATCGCGTTTGATGCATCTATTTCATACCAAAGATTATTAACGTTATTCTTTTTTACAAATTTTGTCATGGATGCGGGAGTAATACTTATAAAATATTATCTTGTCAATTATAAGGTGAAATTAAATAGAAAAAAAAGCTTAATTTTATAGCTTTTTTGTACTTGCTTCTTCATTAAGAGTCATATTACAATTAATCAACGATAATTACTACCATTATAGTAAATTATATTTATTAAACTAAATAATTAAAAGGAGATAATAAATTATGAGTAAATCTAAAAACCCTGAAACTATAGCACTACATGGTGGTGATTATAGAAGTGATCCAGCTACTACTGCAGTAGCAGTACCTGTGTACAGAACAACATCTTATCAGTTTAACAATACAGGTCATGCAGCAAATTTATTTGCATTAAAAGAATTCGGTAATATTTATACAAGAATTATGAATCCCACTAATGATGTTCTTGAAAAAAGAGTGGCGGCATTAGAAAATGGATTAGCATGTGTTACTGTTGGTTCAGGTCAAGCAGCATCAACATTCGCGATATTAAATGTTTGTCAATCTGGTGATAATTTCATTAGTTCAACTGATTTGTATGGTGGGACAGTAAATTTATTCACACACACTTTAAAAAAACTAGGTATAGAATGTAGATATGCGGATCCTGCTGATCCTAAAAATTTTGAAAAATTAATTGATGAAAAAACAAGATGTTTTTATGCCGAAACATTACCAAATCCATATTTAAGAGTTTTTCCAATTAAGGAAGTTTCAGATATTGGTCGTAAACACAATATACCTTTAATTATGGACAACACTGCATCTCCAGTTATTTGTAAACCTTTAGATCATGGAGCTGCTGTTGTGGTCCATTCACTAACAAAATTTATAGGTGGACATGGTACTGTTATTGGTGGATGTTTGGTAGATGGTGGTAATTTTGATTGGACTGCTAATCCTAAACGTCAACCTATGTTTAATGAGCCAGATGCTAGTTACGGAGGTGCTGTATGGGGCGAGGTTGTTCCTCAACTAACTGGTGCTAATGTTGCATTTGCTGTAAGAGCCAGAGTTTGTTTGTTAAGAGATTTAGGTGCGCCTTTAGCTCCAGACAATGCTTGGGGAATAATACAAGGTCTTGAAACTGCACCATTAAGAATGAAACAACATTGTTCAAATGCTGAAAAAGCAGTTGAATTTTTGTCTAAACACAAAAATGTTGAAAGAGTAATATACCCTACTCTTCATAAGGGAGCAGTTGGAGACAGAGCAAAAAAATACTTTAATGGTGGTAACGGAGCACTTGTTGGTATTGAGGTCAAGGGTGGAGTTGAAGCTGGTAAAAAATTTATTGAAGCATTAAAAATGTTTTACCATGTTGCAAATATAGGTGATGCTAGAAGTTTAGCAATACATCCTGCTACTACAACACATAGTCAATTAACTCCTGAAGAATTATTGGCTGCTGGAGTTACACCAGGTTATGTAAGACTATCAATAGGAATTGAACATTCTGATGACATTATTGCAGATTTAAGTCAAGCATTAGATGCATCTGGGAAACCAGGATTAAAAGCAGTTAGTTAGTATTTGAATTTAAATATAAAAAAAAAATACTAGAACTAACTAAAAAAATTGAACTAATTTGGTGCATCGATGCATAAAATATCTGTGCACCATTTAAAATTGTCAAAATACCCAATATTATTTGAACAAACATAAACAAACCTATAATATTAATTATATAATAGAACCTAGTTAATTTTTTTTTATAAACGTTAAATAGAATAATAAGATAAAAAGCTAAAATAAAATAGGCTAGATTTCTATGTATAAACTGTACTATAGATGGGTCACTAAAAGCTGATAAAGTAAATAAATTACTAAAATTATTATCATCAGGAAAATAAGAAGTACCCATTAGTGGCCATGAATTATAAATAGTTCCGGCATCCATGCCAGAAACGAATGCACCTATAATTATTTGAAAAAAAAGAAAAAAGACAAAAAATAATGGTAATTTAGATTGGAATTTTCTAAAGTTATTATTTAATATATTAATTTTGAGGTAACTCCAAAGAATTAAAGATAGTATTATAAAAGCAACTATTAGATGTAATGCTAATCTAAAATGACTTACATCCACTCTATCAATTAAGCCGCTGGAAACCATATACCAACCTATAAAACCTTGGAAGCAAATAAGAAAAAAAATTAAATATATGTTAGTTAGCTTAACAAAACCAATCTTAAATGAAAAATAAAACATAGGTATTAGAAAACAAATACCCAATAAACGTCCTAAAAATCTATGTGCCCATTCCCACCAAAATATAATTTTAAATTGACTTAATTCCATAGAATAGTTTTGAAGTTTATATTCTGATGTTTCTTTATATAAATTGAAGTAATTATCCCAGTCTAAGTTATTAATAGGTGGTATAAAACCCTGAAATAAATCCCATTTTGTAATAGATAAGCCAGAATCTGTTAATCTTGTTAAGCCACCTACTATAATAATTATTGAAATAATTAATAACAT
>CACCZY010000048.1 GCA_902550635.1 uncultured Pelagibacteraceae bacterium | reverse complement strand
AAACCAAAAAACAGAAAAGAGATTAAGACATATAGTAAATTAGAGAATAATATTATTGATGTAATTAACTTCGTAAAAAAAGAAATAAGTAAAAATAATCAGGTATTTTGGGTGTGTCCATTAATAGAGGAGTCAAAAAAAGTTGATCACCAGTCATCTATAGAAAGATATAAATATCTAAACAATTATTTTGAAAATAATGTTGGTTTATTACATGGATTACTTTCAAAAGAAGAAAAAAATAAAATTTTAAATGATTTTTTAAATAAAAAAATTAAAATTTTAGTATCTACAACAGTTATTGAGGTAGGAATAGACTTCCCTAATGCAAATCTAATAGTTATTGAAAATGCGAATAAATTTGGTCTTTCCCAATTACATCAACTAAGAGGACGAGTTGGGAGAGGATATAAAGATTCTAATTGCATATTAGTATATAAGTCATCATTAAGTGAAAATGCAAAAAAAAGGATTAAGATTTTAAAAAGTACAAATGATGGATTTAAAATATCAGAAGAAGATATGAAATTAAGAGGATATGGTGATTTATTAGGTTTTAAACAAAGTGGAATCCCTAACTTTAGACTTGCTGACCCCATACTTAATGAAAATTTATTTATACTTGCCGAGAAAGAAATTAAAAAAATTAAATTAAATGATAAAAACTTTTCTAAGTATATGCTATTACTTAAATTATACGATAGAGCAGATATATTAAGTGACTTAGTTTAATTACTTAGGATTAGAAGTTCCTGCTGAAACAATAAACTTTGAGGCTTCTTCAAATGTCATATCTAAATATTTAATTTCATCTTTAGGAAACATTAATAAAAAACCACTAGTAGGATTAGGAGTTGTTGGAACAAATACGTTTACAAGTTTTTTAGATGTTTTTCTAGAAATTTCTCCCTTATTATCTTTGGTGGCGAAACCAACAGCCCAAGTTCCTTTTCTTGGATATTCAATTAAAACTACACTTTTTTTATTTTTTTTACTTGGACTTAACGTCTCTGTCATTTGTCCGATGGCTGAATAAATAGTTCTTAAAATTGGTATTTTTTTAAATAAATCATTAACAAATTGCAAAATTTTTTTTCCAATAAATGATAAAGACAAACCACCAATCAAAGTTATAAAAAATATTGACAATAAAATTTCTAAACCTGGGATAGAAAAAGGTAAATAACTATTTGGGTTTATTCCTTTGGGAATGAAATTTGAAGAAATAGAAACGAAAAATTTTGTCAAATATAAAGTTATACCAATAGGCACAAGCACAACTATTCCAGTGATAAAATAGTTTCTAATTTTAGCAATAAAAGATACTTTTCTTCTTTTAAGTTTAGACATATTTATCTATAAATAGATTAAATAATATAAAAAGTGAATAGAAGAAATTTTATACAATATATGGGATGTTCTTGCCTATCTTTAGGTATTTCGTCATGTACAACTGCACCTATAACGGAAAGACGACAACTTAAACTACTCCCAGAATCAAAATTAAATATGCAAGCAGCTCAAATTTATGAAAAAGTAAAAAAAAAAGAAAAATTAATTAGATCTGGGAAAGAAATTGAAAATATTAAAAAAATTGGAAAAAAAATGGAATTTGCTATTGGTGAATATTTTTACCAATCTAATCTTTCTGACCCGACTGTAAATTTTGATTGGGAATATATTCTAATTGATAATAAAAAAATTAAGAATGCATGGTGCATGCCAGGTGGCAAAATTGCTGTATACACTGGAATACTTGAAATAACTAAAAATACTAACGGTTTAGCTGCTGTAATGGGTCATGAGATAGCTCATGCTGTTGCAAAACATTCGATTGAAAGAGCTAGTAGAGGAGTATTAATTAATACAGGGACACAAATTATAGACATTGTTTCAGGTGGTAAATTATCATCAGTAAATAGAGCAACTGGAATGGATACAGTTGGTATGTTATCACAGATAGGTTTAATGAATCCATTTAGTAGAACTCAAGAAAGTGAAGCTGATTACTTAGGATTAATTTTTTCATCAATTTCAGGTTACGATATTAGAGAAACAATTAAAGTGTGGGAAAGAATGAGAGAATTTTATAAAGGGAAAGAACCACCATTATTTTTAAGTACACATCCATCTTCTAGCAATAGAATAGCAAACTTAACTGAATGGATAAATGAAATAATTATTAAATATCCTCCAATTACTTAAAAATTTAATCTGAATGGTGAGCCGTGCTGGATTCGAACCAGCGACCCATTCCTTAAAAGGGAATTGCTCTACCAACTGAGCTAACGGCCCATTAAATAAAAATCTTATAAATCTTATTTTTAAAAAATCAATATGGTAAATGAAAGATTTTAAAGTTTATCGATATATTTATCATGAAATTTATCAAAAGTACCATTATTTATATTTTTTCTAATTTCTCTCATTAGTTCTTGATAAAAATTTATGTTATGAAGTGTCAATAACATAGAACCTAAAATCTCGTTAGTATTAAATAAATGATTTAAATAGTTTTTAGAATATTTATTTAGTCCAAATATTGTAAGTTTTTTATCTATAGGTGTGTTGTCATATTGATATTTAGAATTTCTAATATTTATTCTTCCATTCCAAGTGAAAGCTAAACCTGTTCTTCCAGATCTAGTTGGCAAAACACAATCAAACATGTCAATACCTCTTTTAACAGCACCTAAAATATCACTTGGTGTACCAACACCCATTAGATATCTTGGTTTATTTTGAGGTAAATGCTCTTTAACATCATCTAGCACACTAAACATTTCATTTTGACTCTCTCCGACAGCAAGGCCTCCTAAAGCATATCCATCAAATTCAATTTTTAACAAATCATTTAATGATTTAATTCTTAAATCTTTAAATAATCCACCTTGAATAATACCAAATAAAGCTTTTTTATTTTGATTACCAAAAGTTTTTTTAGATCTTTTTGCCCACTCTGTACATAAATCAACTGAATTATTCACTTTACTTTTAATATTAGTTTTTTTAATGCATTCATCCATTACCATAACAATGTCTGAGTTTAGTCCGAGTTGAATTTTTATACTTTCCTCAGGACTTAATACAAATTTTTTACCATCTATGTGTGATTTAAATATAGCGCCTTTTTCTCTATCAACTTTATTTAAATTTGACAAAGACATAACTTGAAAGCCTCCCGAGTCTGTTAATATTGGAATGTTACAATTCATAAAATTATGCAATCCGCCTGATGAAATAATTCTTTCTAAACCAGGCCTCAGCATTAAATGGTATGTATTTGCAAGAATTATTTGTGCACCAGTAGATTTTACATCATCGATAAAAGTAGCTTTTACTGTCGCTTGGGTACCGACAGGCATAAAAACTGGTGTTTCAATATTTCCTCTATGAGATTTAATTATACCTGTTCTCGCATAATGATTTTTTGAAATAACATTAAAACTAAATTTTTTTAATGTCATCAAAAGAATATTATAAAGATTTAAAACTAATTATTTTATCTGGGTCTTTAACTGATCCATTGTTGTTAGAATCTACTTTTTTAATTTGATCAACAAATTCCATGCCCTCAATGACTTT
>CACCZY010000047.1 GCA_902550635.1 uncultured Pelagibacteraceae bacterium | reverse complement strand
GCTAAACATTATCAATTTTCTTTATCAGAAAAATGGAACAAACTATCAAAAAAAATAAAAGATATAATTTTATATGGTTCAGATGATGAAGAAATAAAATTCACATATGATGATGGATATGAAAAATACTCCTATAAAAAAGCATTTGAAGGTGTTGTTAATAATCTAGAAAGAAGATACTTAGAAACTGATAGTGATTGGAAAAGAGAAGAAATTTCACAATATCAGTCAGATACTAAATGTGATGTATGCAAAGGATTGCGCCTAAAAGAAGAAGCTTTATGTGTAAAAATTAATCAAAAAAACATTAGTCAAACAACAGAATTTTCAATAAGTGAAGCACAAAAATGGTTTCAGCAATTAAATTTTAATTTAAATGAAAAAGATCTTAAAATTGCTCAACATATACTAAAAGAAATCAATGAAAGATTGTCCTTTTTATTAAATGTAGGTCTAGACTATTTAACTTTATCAAGAGAGTCTGGAACTTTATCAGGTGGAGAATCACAAAGAATAAGATTAGCCTCACAAATTGGTTCTGGTTTAACTGGTGTTCTTTATGTTTTAGATGAACCATCAATTGGTCTGCATCAAAAAGACAATATAAAATTAATAAATGCATTAAAAAGATTAAGAGATTTAGGGAATACAGTTATTGTAGTAGAACATGATACTGAGACAATGGAAAATGCTGATCATATAGTTGATTTAGGACCAGAAGCTGGAAATAATGGTGGTGAAGTTGTAGTTCAAGGTACTCTTCAAGATGTTATAAAAAATAATTTAAGTATTACGGGACAATATTTATCAAATAAAAAATTTATAACACTGCCAAAAAATCGCAAAATTGCAAAAAATGGAAGATATTTAGAAATTACTGGAGCTTCAGGTAATAATCTAAAAAATGTTGATTTAAAAATCCCACTTGGAACATTTACATGTGTAACAGGAGTATCTGGAAGTGGTAAATCTACATTAGTACTTCAAACATTATATAATGCTCTTAATCTTACCTTAAATAATAACAAATCTAGAAAAATTCCTAAACCATTTAGAGGATTCAAAAATATAGAACTAATCGATAAAATTATTGATATTGATCAGTCACCAATTGGTAGAACACCCAGATCTAATCCGGCTACATATACAGGTGCATTTGGTCCTATAAGAGATTGGTTTACAAATTTGCCAGAATCAAAAAGTAGAGGCTATAAACCAGGAAGATTTTCTTTTAATGTTAAAGGCGGAAGGTGTGAAGCATGTGAAGGAGATGGTGTTATTACCTATGAAATGCATTTCTTGCCGGATGTTTACATAACATGTGACGAATGCAAAGGTAGTAGGTACAACAGAGAAACTTTAGAAATTAAATTTAAAGATAAAAGTATTGCAGATATTCTTAATATGACTGTTGATGAAGGATGTGATTTTTTTGAAAATATTTCAAATATTAGATCTAAACTATTAACCTTAAAAAAAGTAGGTCTAGGATATATAAAAATTGGTCAACAAGCTACGACACTTTCTGGTGGAGAAGCTCAAAGGATAAAACTAGCAAAAGAACTATCTAAAAGGTCGACTGGAAGAACTATGTATATTTTAGATGAACCAACTACAGGGTTGCATCAACATGATATAAAAAAATTGCTTGAAATACTGCATACATTTGTCGCAACCGGAAATAGTGTCGTTGTTATTGAACATAATTTAGATGTAATAAAAACTGCTGATCATATCATTGATATGGGGCCAGAAGGTGGAGTTAATGGAGGCGAAATAATTGCACAAGGGAAGCCTGAGGATATATGTAAAATTGATAAGAGTTATACAGGAAAATACTTAAAGAATTTTTTAAATTCAAAATATAAAAAAACTGCTTAATATTTTTTGAAAATTTAAGGTATAATTGAATTAATGATAAGAATTCTACAATCATTATCTAAAACGATTCATTTATCACTAGCTCTTTCTATAATTTTATTTATTGTACTTTTTTTCTCAAATGGAGGTTTTGATTTTGACAGATCTTTCTGGAGTTGGATATTTAGATATATACATGTTGTAGTGGGGATAATGTGGATTGGACTTTTATGGTATTTTAACTTTGTTCAAATACCTAATATGACCAAAATACCAGACGAACAAAAACCAGCAATAGGCAAAGTAATAGCACCGTCAGCTCTATTTTGGTTTAGATGGGCTGCACTTTTTACTATTATTTCAGGATTAATTCTTGCTACTATAAATGGCTATGTACATAATGCTATGACTTTAGGCATAGGCTCAGGTGGTGGTAAAAATACTGCTATTGGGATCGGAATGTGGTTAGGAATAATAATGGCTTTTAATGTTTGGTTTGTAATATGGCCAAATCAAAAAAGAGCCTTGGGTATCGTTGAGTGCGATGCAGAAAAAAAAGCTCAATCAGCAAAAAAAGCAATGATTTTTTCAAGAACTAATACATTGCTTTCATTACCAATGCTATTATCAATGGTAGCAGCACAAAACTTATATTAATTATCAACTTCATCTTTGGAAACTGTTTTTAGAGAAACTCTCAAATAAACTAAGATTGGATTAGCAATATAAATAGATGAGTATGTACCAAAAATAACACCAAAGATCATTGCAAGTGAAAAACCTTTTAAAATTTCACCTCCAAAAATGAAAATTGAAAATAAAGCTAATAGTGTTGTCACTGAAGTTATTATAGTTCGAGATAGTGTTTCATTAATAGAAATATTAGTTAGTTGAAATATTTTAATATCAGGTAACTTTTTTAAGTTTTCTCTTACTCTATCGTATATTACAACAGTATCATTCATTGAGTAGCCAACTATAGTCAGAACTGCTGCAACTATTGAAAGATTTACTTCAATTGAAAATAAAGAAAAAATCCCGAGAGTTAAAATGACATCATGAAATAAAGCTAGAATTGCACCCAAACTAAATTGCCACTCAAATCTAATCCATACATAAATTAACATCGCTGCTAAAGATAAGGAGATAGCAATTAAACTAGACTTTAAAAGTTCTGAACTTACTTTAGGACCTACATTTTCTATACGTCTAAAGTCTAATTCATCAGATAGAACTTTTTTTATATCTTTTTTTATTTCTTCCAATGGATAAGATTTGTCTAATTTTTTTTCAAATTTAATCAAATAATCTGTAGGATTTCCAAACTGTTTAACGGAAACATCTCCAAGTTTTAATTTGTTAATAGAGGCTCTAATATCAGAAATTTGAACATTTTTATTATTAATTCTTAGTTCTATTAGTGTTCCACCTTTAAAATCAATACCATAATTTAAGCCTTTAAATATAAGGAACAATAAGGATACTAAAATTAATAATATAGAAACAATATTAAATAATTTATAAAATTTATTAAAATTAATTTCTTTCATTTGTTAAAAAAATATTTTGATTTTTGTTTGTTTTTACATAGATAGAATTCAATAATCTTGAAATAAAATAAACACTAAAAAGTGTTGTTATAATACCAATCCCTAAAGTTACTGAAAATCCTTTAACTGGACCTGATCCCATTACAAACAAAATAATTGCTGCTATTAATGTTGTAATGTTTGCATCAATAATTGCTGTTCTAGATTTTGTATAACCATTATCAAAAATTACTAGATTATTTTTATTAGATATTTTTGATTCCTCTTTGATTCTTTCATAAATTAAAACATTTGCATCAACAGCCATACCGACAGTAAGAATAATTCCTGCAATACCTGGTAACGTCAGTGTTGCTTCAAATAATGTTAGAATACCAATTAAAAGCATCAAATTTGCAAATAATGATATATTGGCAATTAAACCAAATATTCTATATTTGAATATCATAAAAATTATTACCAATAATGATCCTATAATTAGAGCAAAAACACCTGAATTGATTGAATCTTGTCCAAGACCTGGGCCAACAGTTCTTTCTTCGATTATTTCTAAAGGTGCCGGTAAAGCTCCTGATCTAAGTAATAAAGCTAAATCTGTTGCTGATTGAAACGTAAAATCGCCAGATATTTGTCCAGAGCCAGTAAGTATTGAGTCTCTTATAACAGGAGCACTAATTACTTTTCCATCTAGTACTATTGCTAATCTCCTACCAATATTATCAGAAGTAGCTTTACCAAATTTTTTTGCGCCTACCCTATCTAATGTAAAAGAAACTACAGTTTCGTTAACTTCTGTATCCATTCTAGGTTGAGCATCGAGTAAGTTATCACCACTTAATATTATTCTTTTGCTGACTAAAATTTCCTCATCATCATCATCTGAATATAAAAGTTCAGATCCAAAAGTTTCTTCCTCACCTTTAACAACAAATCTAAAAGTAAGATTTGCAGTTTTGCCAAGTAAACTTTTAATTCTATCAGGATTATCTAGACCAGGTAATTCAACTAATATTCTATTATTACCTCTTTTCAAAATATTTGGTTCATTTGTACCAATATCATCAATTCTTCTTCTTATTATTTCCAATGCCTGTTCTTGTGCTGCAAGTTTAATTTGGATAATTCCATATTTAGAATATTGCATCGTGAAATTATTTATAGAATTTTCAAATTCAAATTCATGGGACTTGTAATTATCAAAATAGGGATTTAATTTAGAATCTTTTTCCTCCAATATTTTTTTTATATTTTCAACGGCATTTTCCTCTATGGTAAATTGTATTTT
>CACCZY010000046.1 GCA_902550635.1 uncultured Pelagibacteraceae bacterium | reverse complement strand
TATAATTAGATTAACAAATTTAGGTATTAGAGAAGTAGATAAAGAAACAATAGAGGCTAGTGAAGCCTTTGGTGCAACTAAGTTTCAAAAATTAAAAACTGTACAGATACCTTTAGCTCTTCCAACTGTTTTCGCGGGAGTTAATCAAACAATTATGATGGCTTTAGCAATGGTTGTTATTGCATCTATGATTGGAGTAAAGGGTTTGGGTGTTCCGATTTTAAGAGCCGTATTAAACCAATATCTTGCTTTGGGTCTATTTAATGGGCTGGCTATAGTAGCTTTAGCAATAATTTTTGATAGAGCTGCTCAAGAATATGGTCGAAGAATTCAAAAACATAGGGGTCTAAAAAGATAGACATCTTAGCTTAGATAGCCGATTTTTATAGACAGATATTTTAAAATAAATAAATATCCTTTAATGAATTTTTCTTTGGAAATTGGTCCGAAAACTGACTTAGATACTTTACCAACATTAAAAGATGTGTACATAACTATGCTTCCTGGCGGCGACTTTAAAGACACTGCTAATCAAGCTATTAAACTTGTTGAAAAAGGCTTTAATCCAATACCTCATTTTCCAGCTAGATCTATTGAGAGTGAAGCTCAACTTAAAGAATATGTATCTAGATGTAAAGATGGGGGTGTGAAGCAAGCTCTTGTTATCGGAGGAAGTAGAGATCCAATTGGGAAATTTGATAGCTCAATTCAACTTTTAGAGACAGGTTATTTTGAGCAAATGAAGATAGGAATTGCTGGACATCCAGAGGGGAGTCCTGATATATCCGATTCAAATTTAGAAAAAGCTATGAATGATAAAAAGCCTTATGCTGACTATATAGTAACTCAATGGTTATTGAATCCTCAGCTAATCATAGATTTTATTTCTAAACAATCAGTTCCAGTTCATGTTGGAATTACTGGGCCACTAAAAATAACTAGCTTAATTAAATTTGCTAATATAGTTGGGGCAAAAAATTCCTTAAATTTTCTTAAATCTAATTTTACTAAAGCTTTAGATTTAATGAAACCTAGAGACCCAAATGATTTAATAGGGAAAGTTAAATCGCATACTGATTTCTTCCACATTTATACATTCGGCGGCTTGAAGGAAACTAACAAGTGGTTGATGGAGAACAAATATGTCTAATGAATTTAATTATACTAAACTAAAGCATGCAACTTCAGTTGATCAATCTGATCGGGAAGTTCCATATAATTTAAGACAAAGTGGACCTACTAAAGTTGAAATGTTAATTTCAACAAGAGTAAGAAAATCACCTTACTGGCATTTATCTATGCAAGCTGGGTGTTGGAGAGCAACTGTTTATAATCGTATTTACCACCCAAGAGGTTATGTAAAACCAGAAGATGGTGGTGCCATGGTAGAATATGATGCAATAGTAAATCACGTTACTATGTGGAACGTAGCTGTTGAAAGACAAATAAGAGTTAAAGGTCCTGATGCAGAAAAATTTACTGATTATGTAATAACAAGAGATGCAACTAAAATTTCTCCAATGAGAGCAAGATATGTAATTTTATGTAATGCTTATGGTGGAGTTTTAAATGATCCAATTCTTCTTAGAATTTCAAAAGATGAATTTTGGTTTTCTTTATCAGACTCTGATATTGGTATGTACCTTCAAGGTGTTAATGCAGATGGAAGATTTAATTGTACTATTGAAGAAATTGATGCTTGCCCAGTACAAATCCAAGGTCCAAAATCAAAAGCTTTAATGAAAGATCTTTGTGGAGATCAATTTGATTTAGATAATATGCCTTTCTATGGTTTAGCTGAAGCAAAAATAGGTGGGAGAAGCTGTGTAATATCTCAATCTGGTTTTTCTGGTGAAGCTGGATATGAAATTTATTTAAGAAATGCAACTTTATATGCTGACGATATGTGGAACGCAGTTCTTGAAGCAGGTAAAAAACACAAACTAATGGTTATTGCTCCTGCTCACCATAGAAGAATTCAAGCTGGAATTCTTTCTTGGGGACAAGACATGGATCAACAGCATAATCCTTTCCAGTGTAATTTAGGTTATCAAGTTTCTTTATCCGGTAAAGGTGAATGGAATAAAAAAGCTGATTATGTTGGTAAAGAAGTTTTAGAAAAAATGGGTGCTGAAATTAAAGCTGGTAAAAAACCTTATAAACTTCAATTAGTTGGATTTGAACTTGGAGGAAAACCTATTGAAGATTACGCGCCAGATTTTTGGTTAATTTCAAATGCAGATGGGGGAGATCCTGTTGGATTTGTAACTTCTCCTTGGTATCATCCAGAAAAGAAAAAAAACATAGCCATGGGTTATGTTCCTTTTGACGGTACATTGAATTCTAATGGCTTTCCAAAAGGTAAAGTTGGAACAAAATATAAAATACATTTACCTGAAAAGTATTCAGATAAACCAGGAGTTCCAGTTGATGCAGTAGTAGTTGATATACCATTTAAAGAATCTTACAACGCAAATACTAGAGAAGTTGTAAAAGGATAATTTTTATAGGGAGGGCTATTGCTCTCCCTAATAAAAATAGTAAAAATATTTTACCAGAAATTAACGTAGTAATATCTTTAAGATTAGTATAGACCTCTTTAACTTGTAATGTTTGGTGAATTTTTAAATATAATTGTCAGGTCTCTTAAATTAGATAAATCCTTATACAAAGAGAGCAAATATTTTGGCGAAGCAGGATTGTATTTTGCTGGGCTAATAATGATTTTAGATGGAGTTGCAGGAGCTGTGGCTGCCAATACAATTATAAAAACCGCAATAGGAATTTCAGGCCTTACAGCAATTTTGACTTGGTTTGTTTGGTCTATTTTAATTTATGTTATAGGTGTAAAAATATTTCCAGATAAAGAAACCAAAGTACCATTTAAAAAATTACTTATAGCTACAGGTTATGCACATGCACCAGGTTTAATTAGATTTTTTGCAGTAACTCCTGAGCTGGTAGTGCCTATAATTTTTTTAACTCAATTGTGGATATTTGCATCTTTAATAATTTCAACTAAACAAATTTTAAGTTTAAAATCAAATTTTAAATCTTTTGGAATAGTTTTTTTGTCGTTTTTAATTATAGCTTTTCTATCAGTTTTTTTTGTAATGAGCAGGATGAATGCTTTACCTATAAGCAATATAAGTTAAATTGGAAATAAAGTTTTAGAAGTTCTACAAGAGTTGCAAATTTTGAAACCTGCAAGTATTAAATTATGTAAAACAGAGTCATCGATTTTATTGCATTCTTCACATTTTTTATCTATTTCTTCTTCAACTTCAGTTTTATTATTGTTTTTCAAAGTATTTCAATCGTTATCCGTTAATCCAGCACCAGCAGAACTTATTTTTAAACTGTCTGTTTCTTCAACAAAAGTTTTTTTTGACAATTCATATAAATCATTCCAGTTATTATGTGAAAATGTATTTTTGTTATCTAAAAAATTTATATTTAAGCTATTACAATTTTCTATTTTAAGATTATCGATAGAATTGGTTAAAATAGTATGGTTAAAACTCAATATAAACTTTTTATCATCTATATTAACAATAATTTTTTTTCCTATAATTTCTGAAGCTCTACTGGCAAATGGTAAAAATATTATAGGATATGCAAAATTTTTAAAATTAATTTCTTTTAAATTATTTAAAGAATTTATTTGATCTAAAAAATTTAAGCCAACAACAATTGGGCAGAAAGGTTTTGATTCCGAAAAATTTTTTTCATTTATTAAACTTATTTTTTTAAAATTATTTTCTTTATAGATATTAAAATATCCTAGTAAATTACTTACTCCAGGAATTCCGAACATCTCGAGAAGCCTCATGTTTTTTCCTATTTCCTCTGCTACTCCCCAAGAAAATCCCACTGCTCTGCTTGCTCTTTTACAAGTTGTGTCTATTTCACTTAAGCTTATCATTTTAATTAATTGTATATCCAGTGTTCATTTAAATTATTTAATTCTTTAGCGAGTGGTGCTCCTTGAAACATTGTTATTCTCAACCATTTATCTGACCTTGGGTCAAATTTCATTGCGCCAAAAAAAGAAAGTTTTAATCTTAACATATCAATTGGAACTAATTTAGAACCTATAATATTATCTTGAATTTCGGCATATGGAAATTTTTCTACTATAAAAGCTCTTCTCACAACATGTCTAAATTCATTATTGTTAATTAAAAATTTTCCTATTGATAAACTATTTTTTTCAGTAAAAATTTTTTGATATAATTTTTTTATATCCCTTGCTATTGCCAATGGTTGTTCTAATTCATGACCTTTTTCTTCGTATCTATTTGCTATTCTTGGTTCTTCTTTATTTTTTGATATGAACCAAAAATTTTGATTATTTTCTTTTTTAGAGAAATCTATTTTAATTATCTCTTTATATTTATTTTCTAATATATTTCTTAAATCAGAAATTGTTCTATCAGTTGGAATATTGAAATATTTTTCTTCATCAGAACTCATTTCTTTTATATATGGATTAACTATTTCAGAATATGGTTCCATCATCATTGATACTGTATATTCTATACATTCTTCATTAAGATTTTTTTCTATCCATAAGTATAATTCATTAAATGGGTAGTTTTTATTAAAATCAAATTCACTTTTTAAATATTGGTTTAATTTTTTTAAATCAATAGTTAATTGATTTATTTTTTTTTTTTGAAAATCACTATCTGTGTTCCATGAAGTAATATTTTTATAGGAATTTCTTAAGCAATTTAGAAATATTTCTTTATCTTTAAGACCAATAGTCTTTATTTCTCTTATTTTTTTTAATGATTTTTCTCTTGCTAAGATCCAATTATTTAAAAGTGTAGGATGATTAACTATAAATGGTGCCATTCCTAATCCAGTTGAATTCCCTATTCCTAAACTT
>CACCZY010000045.1 GCA_902550635.1 uncultured Pelagibacteraceae bacterium | reverse complement strand
CATGCATAAAACGACCTATAAAATCTTTCCCTGGCTTGCTTTTTACACTTTCTGTAATTATGGATACATCTTTAAAGGAATTTTTTTTAATAAAATTATAAAATTCTGCGCCCAAATTTTCTACATTAAAACTTCTTAGGTCTTTTTTTAAAGATATTAATATAAGAGTAGTTTTTTCGTTTATATTAAATGAAATAATGCTTTCTTTAGTATTTCTTTTACTCTTTAAAATTTTTTCAACGTAAGAATTTTCATTTTTCGTCAAAAAACTTTTAGCATTTTTTATTTGAAATTTATCCTCAGCAAACATGGTAATTACACCTAAGTTGGATAATTTAGCCTTATTTTTATAGAGAACTTGAACAGTCATTGATTTTAAAATATATACTTGTAGTTGAAAGTATATAATTGCTATTAAGTATAATTTCAATGAAAAAATTGATTTTTAAAAAATTATTGATCGACATTACGGTATTTTTTTTAGTTAGCTCACTTACTCTAGGTTTAATAGTTTGGGTAATTCAAGCTGTAAATTACATGGATTTTATTACTGAGGACGGTCATAGTTTGGCTGTTTATTTTAAATATACACTATTAAGTCTTCCAAAAATATTAAGTAGAATCCTACCTTTTATTTTTTTTGTTTCTGTTTTTTATAATTTAATCAAATTAGAAAATAATAATGAATTATTAGTATATTGGACTTATGGAATAACTAAACTAAATTTTATAAATATATTGTTTAAATTTTCATTAATTTTTTTAGTTATTCAAGTTTTTTTAAATATTTATATAGTTCCAATTTCGCTTGATAAAGGTAGAGATTATATAAAAAAATCTGATTTAGATTTTTTTCCTTCATTAATAAAAGAAAAAAAATTTATTGACACTGTTTCAGATTTAACAATATTTGTTGATAAAATAAATAATAAAGGTGAATTAATTAATATATTTCTTAAAGACCAAATAAAAGATGAGGAGTCACAAATAATACATGCTAAAAAAGGAATTTTGCAAAAAAAAAATGAAAAAAATTTTTTAGTTCTTCTTGATGGTGAGTTTATAAATAATTTAAATGGAAAAGTAACTAATTTTACTTTTAAAAAGACAAATTTTGACTTATCAAAATATTCGACCAAGACCACAACTTACAGAAAAATTCAAGAAGTTGACATTAAAATTTTAATTAGTTGTTTAAAAAAACTTTATATAAAAACAAATTATGATTATAAAGAAATAAAAGATTTTGTATGTACTGATGATTCATTAAAAAATATTAAACAAGAAACTTTAAAAAGAATATTTAAACCTCTGTACATTCCTGTAATTTGTTTAATAGCATCTCTATTAATTTTTGTTTCAAAGGACAATTATTTTTATAGTCGATTAAAAGTAATATTATTTTTGTTTGGAATATTTTCATTAATTGCTTCTGAAATTTCAGTTAGATATTCTGGTATAGATGAAACAAAAAGTATAATATTTGTTGCAATCCCACTGCTTTTTATTTTTATTATTTATTCAATCATATTTAAATTTACTATTTTCAAATCTCATGCTTAAAATATATCATAAATATATTATAAAAAATTATTTAATATCTTTTATTCAAGTTTCATTTGTATTTTTAAGTTTGATATTCATTTTAAATATTTTTGAAGAAATAAATTTTTTCAAAGATGAAGAAGTAAGTTTTGTATTTCCTTTGATCTTAACTTTCTTAAACAGTCCATCAGTATTATATGATATTTTCCCTTTTATATTCTTAATATCTGTTCAAATGTTTTTTATTAAAATAATTGATAGAGATGAATTAAATTCTTTTAAAAAGTTTGGATTAAGTAATTTAAAAATTTTGAGTATAATTTTCATTTCAGTTTTAGCTCTAAGTTTAATAGTTTCTTTATTTTTTTATAACTTTTCGGCACAACTAAAATTTTCATATTTAGATATAAAAAATAAATTTACAAAAGATGATAAATATTTAGCAATGATAACAGATAATGGCTTGTGGATAAAAGATGAAACAAAAGAAAACATAAATCTTATTAATGCACAAAAAATTGAAAATAATTTTTTAAAAAATGTGTCTATAACAAAATATGACCTAGATTTTAATTTTAAATCACATATCCAAACAAATGAAGTAGATGTTAGTAAATACTTGTGGAGAATTGATAAAGCAAAAGTTTCAAAAAAAGATAAAATTTCTTATGAAGATCAAAATATTACCATTCTAACAAACTTTAATTTTGAAACAATTAACAATCTTTATTCAGATTTAAAGTCACTAACTATTTGGGAATTATATGATTTAAAAGATGATTATACTTCATTGGGTTACTCTACTGTTGAGATTTCTGCTCATTTGCAAAAAATTTTTTCATCACCAATTTTAGCCACACTATTAGCGTTGCTAGGAGGAATATTTATGTTTGGTTTAAAAAATAATAGTAACAAATATTTTATAATTGTTTTTGGAATACTCGCATCGGTAATTGTTTACTATATTAACTACTTCTTTTATACAATTGGAGTCAATGAAAGAATGCCATTGATACCATCTATATGGCTCCCACAACTAATAATGTTTATAATATTAAGCTTTTCTTTGGTAACAGTAAATGAAAAATAAATTTTTTATTATATTATTTATATTATGCTTTTTCTTAAATGCAAATTCAGAAGAAGAGATAATTTTCAAAGCTAGCGAAATAAATATTTTGAATGATGGAAATTTAGTCGAAGCAAAAGATGGATCTGAAGTTATATTGCCAGATAACATAACCATTACTTCTGAAGAATTTAAATATAATAAATTAGATTCATTGTTAGAATTTAATAAAAAAATTTTAGCTGAAGATAAAATTAATGATCTTAAACTAAAAACTGAAAAATTAGAATATTTAAAAAATAAAAAAATTCTAAATACTTTTGGTAAAACAACTTTTTTAATACAATCAAACTATATAATTAATTCTAAAAATGTAACTTATAATAAAAAAAAAGAATTATTATTTTCTAAGGAAAAATCAAAAATTACAGATACATTTAATAATAGAATAAATGTTGATGAATTTTCTTACGATGTATTAAAAAAAATTATTAAAGCAAACCAAATGGAAATTGTAGATATTGATGAAAATAAATATATGTTTGAAAATGCAATTATTGATTTAAATAATAAAAAAAATAGTAGGAAAAGATATAGTAGTTAGATTAGATAAAAGTTTATTTAACTCAGATAATGATCCAAGGTTTAAGGGAAGATCTATAAAAATTTCAAAAAATAAAACCGAAATAGAAAAAGGTGCTTTTACAATTTGTAAAATAAGAAAAGATAAATGTCCTCCTTGGCACATGACAGCAGAAAAGATCGAACATAATAAAAAAAATAAATTAATTAATTATAAAAATGCTTGGTTAAAATTATATGATATGCCAATTTTATATTTTCCTAAATTTTTTCACCCAGATCCAACGGTAAAAAGACAGTCAGGTTTTTTAATACCTTCAATTAGTGAATCAAGTACTACTGGATCAAGTATATCAATTCCATATTTTAAAGTAATCTCAAAAAGTAAAGATTTTACTTTCAAACCTAGAATTTTTACGGATAAGATAATTTTTCAAAACGAATATAGACAAGTTAGAAAAAATTCTTATACCGAATTTGATTTTAGCTATTTTATAGAAAATGAAAACAATACTGGTAATTCAAAAAATAAAAATCATTTTTTTGTTAAGTCTACAATAGATATAGTTGATAGATTTTTTGATAATTCCAAACTAGAAATAAATTTGCAAAAACTTAGCAATGATACATATTTAAAAGCTTATAATATAAGCTCTAACTTAATAAATAGTGTATCCACTTTAACTTCTTATATCGACTTTGAAGGAACAGATGAAAAAAATTCTTTAAATGCAAGCTTTAAAATTTATGAAGACTTATCCAAAAAACATTCTGATAGATTCGAATTCATTTATCCTTATATCCAGTACACAAGATTACTTAACGGAAATAATAATAATATGAATATCTCATATGATGTTTCAACATATCAAAAAAAATATGACACAGATGTATATGAAGGATCTTTAATAAATAATTTAAATTTTAATTCGAATCCATTAATCTCATTAAAAGGATTAAAAAATATATTTAATTTCCAATTAAAAAATGTAAATAAAGACTCTAAAAATAACACTGCGATAAAACGAACATCGGCAATATATTCTAAATTAATGTATGAATCTTCTCTTCCATTAATTAAATATGGTGATAAAGGAAATAGCACATTAACACCTAAATTCTCTTTAATGTACAGCCCAAATAAATCAAAAAATATCTATAATCTCGATAGAAATATAAATTTTAATAATGTTTTTGGATTTAATAGACTAGGAACAAATGACTCTGTAGAAGGAGGAACTTCCTTAACATATGGTATTGAATATAATAAATTAAATGAAAATAAACAAAATATATTTTCTTTAGGACTAGCTAATGTTCAGAGGGAAAAAAGAGATCCCGATTTACCTTTAAGAAGTACTTTGGGTAATCAAACTTCAGATATTTTTGGAACATTAAAATACAATGCTTCAGAATGGCTAGAGCTAGAATATAATTTTGCTATCGATAATAATATTGATAAGTCAAATTTCGATGAAATAAAATCTACTTTTTCTATAAATAATTTTGTAACTTCATTTAGTTTTCTAGATGATGCACATTCAGAAAATAATCAAAGTTATTTGTCAAACACAACTAAATACAAATTTGATGAAAATAAATCTATTACATTTGCTGGAAGAAGAAATAGAGAACTAGATATGACTGAATTTTATAATTTAATTTATGAATATAAAAATGATTGTCTTACAGCTGGTATAGAATATAAAAAAGATTTTTACAGTGACTCTGATGTAAAACCAAATGAGTCATTATTTTTTACTCTAACTATAGTGCCTTTTGGAAAAGCAAATAGTCCAAGCATAGGTAAATGAAAAAGATAAATAATTTATTTAAA
>CACCZY010000044.1 GCA_902550635.1 uncultured Pelagibacteraceae bacterium | reverse complement strand
TAAAAGATGCAAGACCTTTATTAATTTTAGGAGATATGGTTACTACAGACCATATTTCACCTGCAGGATCCATACAAAAAGAAAGTCCAACTGGCGATTATTTTATGAAACATCAAATTTTGCCTAAAGATTATAATTCTTATGGGTCAAGAAGAGGTAATCATGAGGTTATGATGAGAGGAACTTTTGCCAATATAAGAATTAGAAACGAAATAGCCCCTGGCACTGAAGGAGGATTTACTAAGTTATTTCCCGAAGGAAAAGTTATGCCAATTTATGATGCTGTTGTAGAATATAAAAAAAGAGGTACGGATTTAGTTGTTGTAGGTGGAAAAGAGTATGGCACTGGTTCCTCAAGAGACTGGGCTGCAAAAGGTACAAAATTACTAGGTGTTAAAGCCGTTATAGCAGAAAGTTTTGAGAGAATACATAGATCTAATTTAATTGGAATGGGCATATTACCCTTAGAGTTTATTAACAAAATGAATAGAAAAAATTTAAGACTGATTGGATCTGAACTCATCAATATATTAAATATTGAAAAAGGAATAAGCCCATCAGATAAAGTTGAGGTGGAAATTAAATATATATCAGGAGATGTTAAAAAAATTCAAACATTATGTAGAATTGATACAAATAACGAATTGGAGTATTATAAAAATGGAGGAATACTTCAATATGTTTTGAGAAAAATGATTTAAAATGGAACAAGAATTACCTATTAATAGTAGCAAAAAGAAATTAGCAAATATAACAACTTATTTAAATAATAATAAAAAATTATTGATAAGTTTGCTTTCAGTATTTTTGATATTAATTTTATCTTTCTTTTTATTTTTAGAATTCAAAAAAAAAAAGAGAATTGAAATATCAGATAGATTCAACAAACTTATAATTAATTATGAGAATACACAAAACTTGCCATTAATAAAAAAAGAATTAATTGAACTAGTGCTTTCAAAAGACAAAACATATGCACCATTGTCTCTTTATTTTTTAATTGATAATAAATTGATAAAATCAAGAGATAAAATTAACGAACTTTTTGATTTGTTGATTAAAAACAATTCATTAGAAAAAGAAGTTAAAAATTTAATAATTTATAAAAAAGCTTTATATAATTCGGAATTTGTTTCAGAAAATATTTTAATAACTCAACTAAATCCATTAATTAATTCAAAAAGTATTTGGAAGTCACATGCGTTGAATTTACTTGGAGAATATTTTTATTATAAAAAAGAAAAAAAAAAATCTAAAGAATTTTTTGAACAAATTGTTAACTTAGAAAATGCAAATCCTGAAATAAAAAATGAAGCAAAAAAAAGAATATTAAGAGATTTCAGTGAATAGAATTTTTTTAATTATATTTATTTTTTTTATATACAGCTGTTCATTTAATACAAAATCAAGTTTCTGGTCAGGATCTAAAGAAATTGACTATAAAACAAATAAAAATATAAATCGGTTATTTCAAACTAAGAATTCAATTAGTAAAGAAATAAACCCTAAAATAAAAATTAATATAAATTCAAAGTTTTCAAGTGAAATAAATTTAAAAAATAATCAAGGATGGGTGAATTTTGATGGAAATCTAAAAAATATATCAAAATATAAATTTTCAAAAATAAATACTTTTAATGAATTTGAGCCAGATATAGGATTTGGCAATAAAAGTATAATATTTTTTGATAATAAACGTAATATATTAAATTTTGATAAAAATTCAAAACTGCTATGGAAAAAAAATTATTATCAAAAAAATCAAATCAAACAAAATCCAATACTTTTTTTTGCAAATCATAAAAAAAATCTGGTAGTAGCGGATACAATGGGAAATATTTTTAAATTAAATATGCAAGATGGCAATTTAATATGGGATAAAAAAAATACTGTTTCATTTTATTCACAAATAAAAATATTTAATGATAAGATTTATTTGGCTGATTATGAAAATACATTACATTGTTTTTCATTAAAAAATGGTGATTTAATATGGAAGTTACAAACTGAAAAATCATTTATTAGATCTCAAAAAAAAACATCAATAGTTATTTCCGATGGTTTAGTTTTTTTTAATAATTCAATTGGAGATATTACTGCAGCAGACATAAATACCGGAGATTTAATTTGGCAAACTTCAACACAGCCAAATACAATTTACCAAGAAGCTTATTCGTATAAAGCATCTGATTTAGTCATTAGCAAGAACTCAATTATTTTTTCAAATAATAAAAATGAGTTTTTTTTATTAGATAAAGAAACAGGAATGATACAATGGAAACAAAGTATTAATTCTTATGTAAGACCAACAATTATTGATAATTTAATTTTTACAGTTTCTTTAGAAGGATATCTAGTTATTATAGATAAGAAATCCGGCAAAATACTTAGAGCAACAGATATATTTGATATATTTAAGAAAAAGAAAAGAGAAAAAATTTTACCAGTAGGTTTTATAGTTGCAAAAAATCATATCTATTTATCAACTTCTAATGGAAGACTTCTTTTAATTGATTTTATAGCAGGGAAAACAAAAGCTGCTTACAAGATTGATAATGATAAAATATCAAGTCCCATTGTTTTGAATAAAAGTTTCTATTTAGCAAAAGATAGTTCAATAATAAGATTAAATTAATGATACTAAAATTGTTAGAAAAAATTGGTAGAAAAAAGATCGTTTTAGACAGAGGCCCATCACATCCAAAATTTAAAGAGGCAAAACCTTGGATGAACAGATATTATTTATTATTTCGAAATAGACCAAAATGGTTCCCTTTTAATATTTTAATTCATGAAATGTTAGACGATGATCATGGAAATGGAGTTCATAATCATTTGTGTCCATACATAACAATTATTTTAAGATGCGGTTATTGGGAAACAATTGAAACAGGTAAATATTGGAGACCACCAGGATATATTGGTTTTAGATCTGCAAATAATTTTCATAGAGTTGATTTGAAACCAGGAACAAAACCATTAACTATTTATATTGCAGGACCTTTTGGATTAAGAAAAGGACCAAGATCAGAATATGGAATAGATTTTAAAAGAAAAATTAAATGAATCAAGAATTTTTTAATTTAACAATTCATACAAATGGTCAGAAACTTTATAAGTTTACAAATGATACAATTAAATGGATTGAAAAAAGAAATTTAAAAAAAGGTTTATTAAATATTAGCATACAACACACTAGCGCATCTTTAATTGTTCAAGAAAATGCCGATTCAGATGTTCAAAAAGATCTAATAAATTTTTTTGATAAATTAGCTCCAATGAATGACAAGCTTTATTTTCATACTACCGAAGGAAAGGATGATATGCCTGCGCATATTAAATCTGCATTAACTAACAATAATATTTCGTTAAGCATAAAAGATGGAAATCTTTTATTAGGAACATGGCAAGGGCTATATCTTTTTGAACATAGAATTGAAAAACAAAAAAGAACAATAATTCATCATTTTATTGGAGATTAAATAATAAAAATTCTTAAATAAATGGATTATATGACCATTGCAGTATTGCTTGTCTTTGCCTTTTTCTGCAATTTATGTTTCCTTCATCACAATTTTTCTTAATTGCTTTAACGTGTCTAGTAAAGTTCTTCCATCTTTTAATTTGAATTTCATCAATCTTTGGAAGTCTTCTTCCATTATAAAATCTGCAATACCATTGAAACCAGCCAAGTGGATCTTCTTTAAAAATCCATCCTTTATCTTGCCATTCTTTTCTTGTTAGTCCTGCTTTAACTCTAAATCTATTCAACTTTATATTAAATTTTTTGCTTAACTTTGCATTTTTAAACCAAGTTTTTGGGTATTCTTTTATATTTTTACCGAAATAAGAACCACCAAAAACTCCAAGTTCTAACATTTTTTTTGGAGATAGTTCAGGTTTAAAGATTTTATAAAAATCTAAATTTTTATTTTTTTTAATGATTTTTCTCATTTTTACTCGTTTAATAATTTTTGATATAATTCCTCATCAGCATCACCTTCGCATCCAAATATTAATACATTTGAATTTTCGTTAAGATTGATTTTTTTTTTAATATTACTATCGTTACATAAACCAACCAAACTTATTATTCCTGGAGTTGAACATTCTCCACCAATAATTTTCTCATCACTAAAATGACAATTTGCAAGAGATTTGATAGTTTTAGAAATATGATTATCGGAAACAGTTACACAATAAGTTACAGAATTTTTTAATATTTCCCAAGGAACTAAGGATACTTCATCACAAGACATCCCACCCATTAAACTTTCTTTTTTAATAGAAATTTTTTCTATTTTACCAGCTTGAATACTTTCCAAAACACATGCAGCACTTTCAGGTTCAACCACAATAATTTTAGGAATATTATCTAAGTATCTGGCTATACCAGCAACCATTGCAGCTGCCATTCCACCTACACCTGCTTGAAGTATTACATGTGAAATTTTTTGATTTTTTGTCTGTTCTGAAATTTCTTTCATCATTACTGAGTATCCTGCCATTGTTAACTTTGGTACTAATTTGTAATCTTGCCATGCTACATCTTGAACAATTTGCCAGTTATTTTGTTGTGATTGTTTAATACACTCTTTTAAGGAGTTGTCATAGTTTCCTTTAACTCTTATTACATCTGCACCAAAGCTTCTCATCATTTCTGCTCTAAATTCACTAACATATTCACTGATAAAAATTTTACATTTAAGTCCTAATTTTTGAGCCCCCCATGCAACAGATCTTCCATGATTTCCAGCTGTAGCAGTAGAAATTACTATTTCTTTTTTTCCTTTTGTTATTTTTTCAACAGCATAGGCCCCTCCTAAAGCTTTAAAAGATTTCAGATTAAATCTTTTCGACTCATCTTTATAAAAAATTTTGTTAATATTTAATTTTTTTGAAAGTTTATTTAAAGATATTAGTGGAGTAGAGTAATAATTACTCCAAGCTGATATAGCGCTGTAAGCTTCGTCCATATCTTTTTTTGTCAGTATATTTAAAATATTGTCCTTATTGAATTTATTTTTTTTATTTTCTAAAAATTGAGAATATTTCCAATTTGAAACTTCTGGTTCAAAAGACATA
>CACCZY010000043.1 GCA_902550635.1 uncultured Pelagibacteraceae bacterium | reverse complement strand
ATAAGGTAATATAATTACAGGAAGCATAAACAAAGAATAAACAAAAATTTTTTTCTTTGTTTCCTCTATTCCATTTGTAATAGGAAGCATTGGGATTTTTGCCTTTAAATAATCTTCAGCTTTATAAAGGCTCAATGCCCAAAAATGAGATGGTGTCCAATAAAATATAATTAAAAAAAATGTGATCGGTTCAATAGTCAAAGAATTTGTTGCAATTGTCCAGCCTATTACTGGAGGTAAAGCGCCTGATGCTCCTCCTATAACAATATTTTGCGGTGTTTTTCTTTTTAACCAGATAGTGTAGACAAAAAGATAAAAAGCAATTGTAATAAATAATAAGAATGCAGATAATAAATTTGAAAAATAATAAAGCCCATAAATTGAAATAATTGATAGAACTATCCCAAATATTAAAGCATGTTTCCTATTAATTTTTCCTGTTGGAATTGGTCTAAGGCAAGTTCTTGTCATTAACTTATCCAGGTCGGCTTCATACCACATATTTAGAGCGCCTGCAGCACCGGCTCCCATGGTAACAAAAAAAATACTTATCAGTGAATTATTTAAAGGGATTACATTTGGTGCTGTTAATAACCCGACAGCACAAGTGAATATTACCAAGGACATAACCCGGGGTTTCATCAATAACAATAGTGATTTTAAATACGATGAAGTATTAAAAAAAAAAGTTTTTTTATTAATAAGATATGTGGTCACTATTATTCTACATTAAGCGATATAAAAACTACAAGCAAAATAAGACCTATTATTAAAATATGATTTCCAAGATCAAATAAACCTACCCGGCTGTTTTTTTTATCAATTATTTTTCTATGTAATGGAAGTTGATCATATGGATTCATTTTAATTTCAGATCCCTCATTCTTTTCATTTTCAACTTTTACTGAAAAACCAAACCAAGTTACATAAATAAAAACTCCAAAAAATATTAATAAGCCAGCTAATATTGTATACCCATCCATTAATGTTATCCTCCTACAAAAAAATAAAGCAATCTAGTAAATAAAGTGTATTTAAACTCTGCAACCATAAGGAATATAAAGCATGCTATTGCCGTCATTGGCCACAACAAAACATTAACTAACGCATAACGTTCCCAGAATAGATGCATAAAGAATGCCATAATCAATCCTGCTTTTAAAAACATAAATATTAAAATTAAAGACCATCTAAGCAAACCTTGAAATTGATACCAATCTACCATGTATGAAAAAAAACTTAAAACAAACAACAAGCCCCATATCCAAAGATATATTCCTATTTTGTGTGTTGTAGTCTCTTCTTTTTTATTTGTTTCGTTCATATTTTAATTTACCATAAATAAAAAAATGCAAAAATAAATACCCATACTAAATCTACAAAGTGCCAGTATAAACCAAGAATTTCAATTTCAACATAATCTCCTTTCATTGAAGTAAACCAGCCTCTTTTTTTTTCATCATAATGCCCGGCAAAAGTTTTATAAGCATAAATAAATAAAAAAATTACTCCTATTGAAACATGGGTTCCGTGAAAGCCGGTTATCATGAAGAAAAAAGAACCAAATTGCGGTGCTCCAAAGGGATTTTCCCAAGGTCTAACACCTTCGTGTATAAGTTTAGACCATTCAAATGCTTGCATACCAACAAATGTTAAACCGCCTATCGCTGTAGCTAATATTAGCCATCCGCACATTTTTTTATTCTTTTCATAGCCATATTTAACTGCAAGCGCCATTGTTCCGCTACTTGTTATCAAAACAAAAGTCATAATCGCGATAAGTAGCAAAGGAACATCAACACCGAAAACATGTAGACCAAATACTTCGCTTGGATTAGGCCATTCAACTGGAGTAGATCCTCTACCCTTCATGTATGAAATCAAAAAACAACTAAATATGAATGTATCACTTAATAAAAAGATCCACATCATTGCTTTACCCCAATGTACACCTTTGAACATGGTTTGATCAGAAGCTGTATCGTGGGCCATTCCACTAAATCCAGGCTTAAATTGGTAACCTTCTATTTTTGGATCTGACATATAACGATATTCTTTCTTTAAGTTTTTTCTACCTCAGTATTGGCAACTTCACTTGGTGGCGTAGTCTGAGTGATAAAATCTTCTTTTGCTCCAGGAACACTATAGTCATAAGCCCATCTATGAACTACTGGCAGTCTATCTCCCCAATTACCGTGCTCGGGTGGTACAGACGGTGTAAGCCATTCCAGCGAACAAGCTTTCCAAGGATTATGTCCAGCTGGTTTTCCTGTTTTTAAGGTTTTTATAATATTAAAGATTAATATAAATTGTGCTGCACCAACAATAAAAGCTGCAATGCTTATAAACTCATTCATTCCTACCGCCGAAGTTACATAAGGACTGTCGTACATTTCAAAATATCTTCTTGGGACTCCAATAAAACCTAGATAGTGCATTGGAAAGTAAATTGAATAAGCTCCTAAAAAAGTTAACCAAAAATGCCATTTACCTAATTTTTCATCTAAAAATTTTCCTGCCACTAATGGAAACCAGTGATAGACCGCTCCCATTATTACCATAAGTGGGGCAATACCCATAACCATATGAAAGTGTGCAATAACAAAGTATGTATCTGATAATGGAACATCAACTGTAACATTCCCTAAAAAGATTCCAGTAATACCCCCGTTAACAAAAGTAACGATAAAACCAAGACACCATAACATTACAGTATTAAGCCTAATATTTCCTCTCCACAAAGTTAAAATCCAATTATAAACTTTCATTGCAGTAGGAACGGCTATTATTAGTGTTGTTGTAGCAAAGAAAAATCCAAACCAAGGGTTCATTCCGCTAACATACATGTGGTGAGCCCATACAAAAAAGCTTAGCGCTCCTATACCAACGATGGCCCAAACCATCATTCTATAGCCAAATATATTTTTTCTTGCATGAACTGAAATTAAATCTGAAATTATTCCAAATGCAGGTAATGCAACTATATAAACTTCTGGGTGTCCAAAAAACCAAAATAAATGTTGAAAAAGTATAGGACTTCCGCCACCATATTCTAAAACTTCACCTGCTTTTAATATTGTTGGCATAAAAAAACTTGTTCCAAGCACCTTATCTAAGCTCATCATTAATGAACCTACTAGGAGAGCTGGGAAAGCTAACATCGCTAAAACAGTTGCGGTGAAAATACCCCACACAGTTAAAGGCATTCTCATTAATGTCATGCCTCTTGTTCTTGCCTGTAAAACTGTAATTAAATAATTTAATCCACCCATAGTAAATCCAGCCACAAAAAGAATTAAAGATAAGCACATGAGCAATATTCCCCAACCTGAACCTGGTGTCCCTTCAAGAATTGACTGTGGTGGGTAAAGAGTCCAACCTGATCCCGTTGGTCCACCCGGCACAAAAAAGCTAGCTAATAAAACCCCTACGGCAATAAAGAACATCCAAAAACTTATCATGTTAAGATAAGGAAATACCATGTCTCTCGCACCGCACATTAATGGAATTAAATAATTACCAAACCCACCAAGAAATAGCGCAGTTAAAAAATAAACAACCATTATCATTCCATGCATAGTAACAAATTGATAATAATGTTCTGCTGTCATAAATCCTGCTAATCCTGGAAATCCTAGTTGTAAACGCATTAACCAAGATAGAATAAGACCAATTATACCTGTGAAGGTAGCTAAAAGAAAATATTGTACTCCTATAACTTTTGCATCCTGACAAAAAATCCACTTAGTAATAAAACTGTGCCCATGGTATAAATCCTGATCACCTGTTTCTGCCGGCCTAACATAATCCATATCTGGGGATCCGGAAGCGCCTCCAATAGTCTCTGAGGATTGAGCATGAATTATTTTATTATTGTTAAAATCTTCTGACATTATTATGTAACCTTTATATTATTTATATTTAATCATTTAAACTATTTTTTTGCCAACTCTGTTTTATTAAATTCAAGTTTTTTCTGTTTTGCAACTAAATCTGAAAAAGTTTCCTGCTCATCAAGCCATTTTGCATAGTCCTCTTCATTTTTTACAAATACTCTTCCTCTCATTGCATAGTGTCCTACGCCACAATATTCTGCACACAAAACTTCGTACTCTCCTACTTTGTTCGGTTCAAACCAATAATAAGTTATTACACCTGGCACAGCGTCCATTTTTGCTCTAAACTGAGGAACATACCAATTATGTAGCACATCAACTGATCTTAATAAAATTTTTACAGGCTTGTTATTTTTTAAATGTATTGTATCGCTTTGAATTAAAATATCATCCTTACCGTTTGGATCTTCTAATATAATTCCAAAAGGATTTTCATCATTTATATTTATAACTTTAGTGGTTCCTAATTTTCCATCTTTTCCTGGAAGTCTGTATTGCCAACCCCATTGCCAAGCCATAACATCGATTTCAATGGCATTTTTTGGAACATTTACATATTGATTCCAAATTACTAATCCTGGAGCTAAAAGTGCAACTACACCTAAAGTTGTTGCCCACGTAAGTATCTTTTCTAATTTTTTATCTTCAGGTTTATACTCAGCTTTTCGGTCTTCTTTATAAGAAAATTTAAAAACACAATAAATCATAAAAAGACATACCGCTATAAAAACACCCCCACCAACCCAAAAGGTTAGAGTAATTGTATCATCCATTGATCCCCAGTTTGAAGCTATGTCAGTCCAATACCAGGGTGTAAAAATATGGAACAATAATGATCCAAGAATAACTAAAAAAAATATAATACCTGGGTGCATATATCCGTTTATATAGAAGAAATATCATATAAAAACCTATGACAAAATGTCATAAAAATATTTCAAATAAGCTAATATAATCAACGAAAATATGCTTAGTAAATTTGAAATTCTTGTAACAATACTCGTTTTAGTATTTCTTTTTTTTATAGTTATATCTTTTGGAGCAGGTGCATTTTCTAAAAAGGAAATTAAACCAGAAACAAAAAGATATTTAAAATCTGTAAATATTTTGTTGATTATAATTGCTGTAGTTGGAATTATTCTTGCAATGTTTATATAAAATTTATGAAATAAAAGTTTTACACCAAGCAATAAAGGTGTCGTTAAATATATAAATCATTAGAAAAAAGAAAATCCAGA
>CACCZY010000042.1 GCA_902550635.1 uncultured Pelagibacteraceae bacterium | reverse complement strand
AAAATAAATAGCTAAAAAAAAGAAACATTTTTGGATTATTTTTAAATAATATCGATGTTGATTTTACTCCTATGATTTCATCATCTTTAATATCTTGATATCCGTAAACAGTGTCGTATCCAAGTGTCCAAAATATGGCTCCTAAATAAAAAATTATTGGTTCAATAGCAATTTCAGAAAAAATAGCTGTCCATCCAAGCAATAGTCCGTAATTGAAAGTTATTCCAAGATAAAGTTGGGGCCAGTATGTAAATCTTTTAATGTAAGGGTATGTAAATGCTAGAGGCATTGAGCAAAAAGCTAAAATGATTGTAAAATTATTAAAGTTTAAAAGAACTAATAAAGCAAAAAAACATAATAGAAGAGCGTATATAATTCCTAATTTAACAGATATTTTTCCTGAGGCTATAGGTCTTGTTTTAGTGCGCTCCACCTTTGCATCAAAATTTTTATCTACAATGTCATTAATAATACATCCGGCAGATCTCATTAAAATTGATCCACATAGAAATAAAGTAATAAACTTAACAAAATAGATTATTGATGAATTAAAATTATAAGCTAAAGTTAGCCCCCAAACACATGGCCAAAATAGCAGCATAAAACCAATTGGTTTTTTTAGTCTGGCAAGTTCTATAAAGTTGGAAATTTTATTATACATAAATTTTACTTGTAAATAACAAAGCCTAGTACCATAATCAAATGATTAGAAATGAATATAGATTACACAGTAACAGCTCTTATGTTTCCAGCGATACCTTTACTAATGAGTGTTTATGCAGGCCGTTTTCATACATTAAGTAATTTAATTAGAAAGATTCATGATGAATATGTTTGGGAAAAACATATTCCTCCAGAATGGGAAAAACAATTAATTAATTTAAACGGTAGAGTTAAATGGTTAAAGTATACTCTTGCATTTGCTAGTTTTGGATTTTTATTTAATATGTTGACAGTTTTTGCACTTTACTTAGATATGATTTTTGTAGCTCGTATTATTTTTGGATCATGTTGTCTTGCAATGATAATTTCTGTTTTATTTTTTATTAGAGACATTCGTCTTTCAACAGAAACTTTAAAACTTCATTTATCAGATATGAAAATAGATTTGGACTAAGGAACAATAATAGCAGGTCCTAAAATTTTTCTTTCTTCAAGATCTTTATGAGCATTAAATACATTTTCAAGTTTATACTCTTTAAAGATTTCTATTTTAACTTTCCCAGAACTTATTTTTTCAAATAATGTTTTAGATCCTTCATCGAGTTCATCTTTTGTGTTCAAATATTGCTGCATAGATGGTCTAGTTAAATAAAGACCTTTTGGTTGTATTAGCTTTGGAACATTAATTTCAGATAATGGTCCAGATGCATTTCCAAATGAAACCATCATTCCTCTTATACTTAAACATTCTATTGAACCTTCGAGGGTATTTTTGCCTACACCATCGTAGACAACTGGAACTCCTTTGCCTTTTGTAATTTCCAAGACTTTTTTTGCAAAGTTTTCTTTGTTATAATTAATAATATAGTCGTAACCATTGTTTTTTGCTTTTTCGATTTTATTATCAGAACCAACTGTTCCTATTACTTTACATCCCAAACTTCTTGCCCATTGACCAAAAATTTGTCCAACTCCACCAGCTGCAGCATGAAATAAAACTGTTTCACCTTTTTTAACAGGATAAGTTTTATGTAATAAATAAAATGTAGTTAAACCTTTGGTCATTAAGGTTGCGGCCACTTTAAAACTAATATTATCAGGAACTTTTACTAAATTTTTTGTAGGGTAATTTCTATGTGTCGAATAAGATCCTAAAGGAGCTCCAGCATAAGAAACTCTATCACCACTTTTAAAATCTTTAACATTTGAACCAACCTCAGTAATTATACCAGCTCCTTCAGCACCAATTCCTGTTGGTAGTTTTAAAGGATATAACCCTGATCTGTGGTAAGTATCAATGTAATTTAAACCAATAGCTTTATGTTCAATTCTTACTTCGTTTGCCGTTGGTTTTTCTAATGAAATATCTTTTAATTCCAGTACTTCTGGTCCTCCGTTTTTTGAAATTTGAATTGCTTTCATTTATTTTACAAAATAACCACTATGGTAATCTTCAATAGCTTGATGAATCTCTTGTTTTGTATTCATGACGAAGGGTCCACCTTTTGCTATTTGTTCACCAATTGGTTTTCCAGAGATTAATAGAAATTTTGCATTTGATAAAGCTGAAACTTTTAAATTTTCTCCTCTTGTTAAAATAATTAAAGTCGAGTCCATAACTTTATCATGATTTTTATCTCCAATTTTTATTTCACCATCTATTAAGTAAATAAATGAATTGTGATTTGATGCTATTTCAAAACTAAACTCTTTTCCTTTTTTAAGCTCAATATCAAAATAAACAGGTTCTACATTATGTCCTTTAATAGGACCTTCTGCATTTTTAAATTTACCAGCAATTACTTTAATTTGTTTCTCATTATCTTTATGAACTGTCATTTGATCTGCATCAATGTAATGATATTCAGGTTTGCTCATTTTCATTTTTGAAGGCATGTTAATCCATAACTGGAAACCGTGAAGTTTTCCTTCTTTCATCGTCGGCATTTCAGAATGAATGATTCCACTTCCTGTTTTCATCCACTGAACATCGCCAGCTTTCATTTTTCCCTGGCCACCCGTACTGTCTTTATGTTCAAATTCTCCAGCCAACATGTATGTTACAGTTTCTATTCCTCTATGGGGGTGAGGAGGAAAACCTCCAATATAATCATTTTTATTTTCGGATCCAAATTCATCTAACATTAAAAAAGGATCAAAATAATTTGGCTCAACCCCAATACTTCTTTTTAATTTAACACCTGCACCGTCAGATGTTTGAGTAGGAACAATAATTTTATTTATTTCAATTTTTTTCATTATGTTTGATGTAATAATTTATTAAATTAAATCAAGTATTTCATTTAGATTTTTAACTTGATGCTTTGGTTTATAATCAAGTTTATCAAAAGTATTGTTGCATCGATTTACCCAAATAGAGTTATATCCATAATTTCCACCCCCAGAAACATCCCATGTATTTGCACTTAAAAATATAACTTCTTTTTTTTGTACTTGATATTTTTTAATTGGAATGTCATAAACTTTTGAAGCAGGTTTATAAATTCCAACTTCTTCAATAGAAAAAATATCATTAAAGATATTTGTTAAGCTATTGCTTTTAACTAACTCATTAAGCAGCGAAGGTGTACCATTTGAAAGGATAGCAAGCTTGTAATTTTTTTCTTTAAGCTTTTTTAAAACCTCTTTTACTTCAGGAAAAGTTGATAATACTTTATAAAGATTTAATAATTCATCTCTCATTGAAACATCTATGCTATACTTATCCATAGATTTGTCCAAACTATCCTCAGTTATTTGCCAGAAATTTTTATGTCTTTTCATTAAACTTCTTAGCCAAGTATATTCTAGTTGTGTGATCCTCCAGTAGTTGGAAAAGTTTTTCCATTTTTCACCGATTTTTTGCTTACATTTTTCAGCAGCCGAATTAACATCAAATAATGTGCCATAGGCATCAAAAATAATTACTTTAATATTTTTCATAAATTAGCTTAATATAAAAATAATGAACAAGATTAGATTATTTTATCAAGAAAATTTATCAAACAATTTAATAGGTAAATTAGATAAAAAACAATCTCACTACATTTTTAAGGTGATGAGAATTAAAGAAAATGGAAAATTTAACGTATTTAACAGCTCAGGTGAATGGGTTGCTAAAATTATTAAAATAACTAATGGTTTTGTTGAATTCAGAATAGTGAAACAATTAAGATCAATTGAGAATACAAATGAAATTTGGTTGGCTTTTTCTCCAATTAAATCTAATTACTTTAATTTTATGATACAAAAAGCCACTGAACTTGGTGTTACTAAATTCTTTCCAATTATTTTTGATAGAACAATTGTTAGGAAAGTTAAGATAGATAGATTAGAAAAAATAATAATAGAAGCATGTGAACAAAGCAATAGACTTGTAATTCCAGAAATTGAAAAAACAATGGATTTAGACAATTTTATTAAAATTAATAAAAAATTAAATATTATTTTTGGAGATATTAATGCCAACAATAATAAGTTGAATTTAAAAAAAATTAAAAACAATCAAATTTGTATTCTTATTGGTCCCGAAGGAGATTTTACTGAAGATGAAAGACAAAAAATATTAAAATTAGAAAACATTCAGTGTCTTAAATTAAATAATAATATTCTTAGAAGCGAGACAGCAACAATTTCTGCCATTTCAATAATAAACCATATCTTAAATTCATAAATATTTTTTAATTATATTTAATGATTTTTTTACGTCATCACGGTGAGAAATAGTTGCAACATATTTTCCATTTTTTAAAAGAATTACAGGAGAGCTATGATCAATATTATATTCACCATTTTCTAAAAATATTTTTTGACTTAAAATTCCCCATGATTGAGATAATGAAAATATTTCTTCTGGCTTTCCGGTAATTCCAACAAAATTATTTTCAAAAGAGCTTAAATAATTTTTAATAACCTCAGGTGTATCTCTTTCTGGATCTACACTTATAAAAAATACTTTTATAGATTTATTATTTTTTAATTTATTTATAACTATATCAATTTTATTTAATGTCATTGGACAAACATCAGGACAGTGAGTAAAACCAAAAAAAATTGCAGTAAGAGGACCTTTAAAAGACTCTTGGGTAATTATTTTATTATTCATGTCTCTAAGTAAAAAGTCTGAACCTTTAAATGATGCGACAGAATCTTCCTTTTTACCTTGTACAGATAAAAAAATTGGCAACATAATAAATAAAAATATAAATAAACAACCACCAATTATTGTTAAAGATGTTTTTAATTTCATTGTTGATAAAGTTATATAAGTGATTATATAAAATTAATGAGCAATTTAATAAAGAAATTTTTTGACACACTAGTTCAAAAGCCCTGGGAAAAAGATCAGATGGCTATTGACTCATTACACCAAGGAAAAACATTTGATGTTTCCACTCAAAAATCTGCTGTTATAATTATTTTTGGAATTGCAACTGTTTTATTTAGTTTAGTTTTTTCAAGTTACCTTTACACAATTCCTCCAGAACAAGATACACGGTATTTGTTAAAACCTAATTTATTATGGATAAACACTATAATTCTTTTTTTTGTAACTTATTTTTTTGGAAAAGTTACAAAGGATTTAAATAAAAAAGATACTATTAAAATTAAAAAAAATCTTATTATTGTTGGTGTATTAAGTTACTTGTTTTTGATTGGACAAACAATTTTTTGGATTCAATTAATGAA
>CACCZY010000041.1 GCA_902550635.1 uncultured Pelagibacteraceae bacterium | reverse complement strand
AAATTGCAAAAAAAGATAAAAGTATAGTTAATATTAAAACTGTTAAAATTTTTAATTTTGAGAAATATAACACTTTTAGTAAAAATTACTTTTTTTGTTCTGTATCGCTAAGTAAAGCTTGAATTCCAGTCGTTCTAACTATTTCAACTTTTACATCATTAGATATTAGTACTTCAACTTTTTCATTATCTATTATTCTTTCAATAGATCCTACTATACCCCCTGATGTAACAACTTTATCCCCTCTTTTTAAATTTTCTACCATGTTTTTGTGCTCTTTGACTTTTTTTTGTTGTGGTCTAATTAGAAAAAAATAAAAAATTACAAAGATTAAAATTAATGGTATAAATTGTCCTATTCCTGCATCCATAACGTATATAAAATTTTAATCCTTCTATACTATATAAATAATTAACTCAACTTATTAATTTTTTACAATTTTTTCCAAATTGTTCATGTATGGTCTTAGAGCATTAGGAATTGTTATAGATCCATCGGAATTTTGATAATTTTCCATTATTCCTATTAATGTTCTGCCTATTGCCAAACCACTACCATTTAATGTTCCTACAAATTCAGTTACATTTTTTTCATTTTTATATCTTGCCATCATTCTTCTTGATTGAAATGTACCACACGATGAACAGCTAGATATTTCTCTATATTTATTTTCTGAAGGAATCCATATTTCTAAATCAAAAGTCTTTTCTGCACTAAAGCCCATATCGCCAGTGGATAAAAGTACTTTTCTGTATGGTAATTCTAATTGATCTAGTATCATCATTGCAGAATTAGTCATTCTATCTAATTCTTTTAAACAATCTTTTGGATGAACAATGCTAACTAATTCAACTTTATAAAATTGATGCTGTCTAATCATGCCCCTTGTGTCTTTTCCGTAACTACCAGCTTCTTTTCTAAAACATGGAGTTGAAGCAACAAATCTTAAAGGTAATTCATTGTTATTTAAAATCTTTTCTCTAACTATGTTGGTTAAAATTACTTCGGCTGTTGGTATTAAAAATTTTCTGCTACTATCTTTATCTAATTTCACTTCAAACTGATCATTTTCAAATTTTGGCAATTGACCAGTTCCAAACATGCTAGTTTCACTAACCATAAGTGGTGGTGAAATTTCGCTATAACCATTATTTTTTGTATGAACATCTAACATAAAGTTTGATATAGCTCTTTCAAGTAATGCTAAATCATTTTTTACAAATACAAACCTAGATCCAGTCGTTTTAGAAGCTAAATCAAAGTCTAACATTTTTAAATTTTCACCAAGTTCATAATGTGATTTTGGTGTAAAACTAAATTTCTTAATTAAACCTTTTTCTACAATTACTTGATTAGAATTTTCATCAATTCCTATTGGTACGTCTTCCTTTGGTATATTTGGTACTGATGATAATAAATTATTTAATTTGTCTTTTATTATAGTTTGATCGTTGCTAATTTCAGAAATTTTTTTTGTAATTTCTTTGGATTTTTCAAACAATGATGTATCTTTTTTTTTTGATATTTCTTTCTTTTGTTGTTCTAAAGATTCTTTTTCTTGAATATATTTTCTGTTCTTTTTATCAAGTTCTTCTATTTCAGCAAAATCAATATCCACATTTCTATTTTTTAAAGATTTTTTAAAACTTTCAATATTATTTCTTATATCTTTAATATTATGCATTGTTGTTCACTTTTTTTTCAATAAATTTCACTGAAAATATAGATAATTCATACAATATAAGAAGAGGTATTGCTAATCCAATTTGAGTTATAGGATCAGGAGGAGTTAATATTGCAGCAGCCGTAAAAATTAATACCACTACATATTTTCTCCTTTCTTTTAAAAATTTAGAATCGATTAAACCAACTCTAGCTAATAAGCTTAGAACCACTGGTAATTGAAAACTTAAACCAAATGCAAAAATAAGTTTCATAACTAAAGATAAATATTCATTTACTTTAGCTTCAAGTTGTATTGGTAAATTTGTAGTTACTCCAGTGCTTTCAAACGATAAAAAAAATTTTATTGCAAGAGGCATAACCAAATAATAAACCAACATACCACCTAGAAAAAACAAAATTGGTGTTATAATTAAATATGGCATAATAGATTTTTTTTCATGCTCATAAAGACCTGGTGCTATAAATTTCCAAATTTGTATTAGTACGTAAGGACTTGTAATAAAAAATGCAGCAAAAAAAGAAACTTTTAAATAAGTTAAAAAAGTTTCTTGTAGAGCTGTAAATATTAATCTTCTTTCTGTATCATCATTCTTTACAGCTTGTGCATATGGATCTACTAAAAAACCATAAATAAAATCAGAAAAAAAATAACATATTAAAAAGAATATCATTAAAAAAATAAGTGAATGAATAAGTCTTTTTCTTAACTCAACTAAATGGCTTATAAAATTATTTTCACTTTTTTCTTTAGTCATTAAGATCCTTGTTTGTTTTTTTATTTTCTTCTTTGTCTATTACAATTTCATCAGGATTTAATTCAGAAACTTCATTTTGAACTTTGTTTATGTATCTTTTCACTGATCCAATCCACGAACCAATTTTTTTTAATACTATAGGGAAATCTTTTGGACCAATTACAATTATTGAAATTGCAACTATTGTTAGGATTTCAAACCAGCCAATCTGTGGCATTTGAATTAATCTTTGTTATTTGAATCTTGGTTATTTGAATCTTGGCTATCTTCTGAAATATTTTTAGGTGTACTATCTTCAGTCGGATCAGCTGCCATTCCTTTTTTAAAACTTTTTATTCCTTTGGCTACATCTCCCATAAGACTCGAAATTTTACCTCTTCCAAATAAAAGAACAAGAAGGATAACTACTATTGCAATTTGCCAAAAACCTATACTCATAGGTAATATATATCCTTAATATTTATTATTTAAAAGTATATTTTATGAATTATCGTCGTTTTTTAATGTGCTACTGAGCATCTCATCAATATTTGAGTATATATCTTCTTTTTTTTCATTCTGTTTTTCTTTAAAAAATTTACCAGTACCAAAAATATTTGAATCAATATTAGATGAATCTATAAGGCCAGCTGATCCTAATTCGTCGACAGTAGGTAAGTCAGATAAATTTTGAATATTAAAATGACTTAAAAAGTCATCGGTTGTTATATACTGTATTGGTTTTCCAGGAACATCTTTACGTCCATGGGGTTTTACCCAATTTAATTCCATTAAAATTTCCAAAGTGTTAGTTCCAAAAGCTACGCCTCTAATCTCTTCAATTTCACCCCTAGTCACTGGTTGATGGTAAACAATGATAGCTAATGTCTCAATTGCTGCTTTTGATAATTTTTTTTCGATTGTTTTTTGATTAGACATTAAATAAGAAAAATTTTGCGGAGTTCTAAAAGACCATTTATTAGAGATGGACACTAGATTAATTCCTCTATTTGAATATAAATTTTTAAGTTTTTCTAAAATCTTTATCACATTAACATTTTTTTTAGTAATTTTTGCTTGAATAGTTTCAATATCCAAAGGTTCCGCTGCTGCAAATAACAAGGCTTCAACTTCTTTTTCAGTTTGAGATAAATTAGATGGAAAGTTTAAAACATTATTTTTTTCTGATTTAGTCATGAATTTTTCCTCACAAATACATCGCCAAAAAGTTTATCTTGTTTTATAATAAGATTTCCTTCTTTGCTTAGCTCTAATGATGCAGCAAAAATACCAGCTTTACCTGTTTTTTTTAAATTTTTTGATACATTAAAATTTTTTGGAACTAAATCATCGAGATTTTTTCCAGTCAGTTAATTTATTCATTAAAGATTTAATTCTTTTGATACCTTCTTCTGTAGTGAATACTGGTAATCTAGGAATATTAATACGTTGAAATTGTTTTGTCATTAAAACTCCTGCGTATGCTTTCATAATATCAAACAGTGAAGATGAATAAGTACTAGAATAAATTGATCTTACTTTTCCTTTCATTCCTCTTAAAAATACATCTTTACCCAATCTTTTTCTTTTTAAAAGTTGGTCTGATAAAAGTCTAATTAATTCTAATTTTTTTAACTGTAATTTTAATCTCTCAGCAACCTCTAAAACTTTAAATTCTTCCTCATCAGAATCTGGGAGTAATAATTTTGACTTTAAGTACAAAAGCCAAGTAGCCATTAACAAATATTCTGAAGCTAATTCTAAATTTAAATTTTTGGCATTTGTTATAAATTCATGAAATTGATCAGCTAATTTTGTTATTGAAATTTTTTCTAAATCGACTTTTTGAGATTTTGCAAGATCTAATAAAACATTTAGTGGACCACTGTAATTTGTTAAACTTACATTAAATAGATTCGTATTCATAAATTAACTAATTATACTATTAAATATTAGAGTTTTTTTAATAATAAAATTATTAACCTTAGGAGAATTTTTTGCAACTTTAAGCATTTCCTTCATATTTCCGTTGCAGTGTAAAACTAAATTACAACCTGCGCTGAATGCTTTTTGTGTATTCTTTTCTAAAGAGTAACTTAAAGCTTTCATTGATAGATCGTCAGACATAATAATATTTTTAAATTTAATTGTATTTCTTATTAACTTAATTGCCTTTTTAGAATGTGTTACAGTGTTTAGTGGGTCTATATGCTTATAAACAACATGAGCAGTCATACAAAAAATAGATTTTTTATTTTTAAAAACACCAAAATCACTTTTTAGATTTTTTAATCCTGATTTAACAATTGGTTTAATTTTATGACTATCCTTTTGTGCTAAACCATGACCAGGAATATGCTTTATTATTGTGCCTATCCTTTGCTTATGAAAATGATTAATGCAAACATTTCCTATGGTAGAGACAATTTTTGGATTAGTGGAATAAGATCTGGTGCCTATAACTTTTGAAGTACTTGAATGACTTACATCAAGAACAGGGACTGTATTTAAATTAACACCAATGTTTCTTAGTAAATAAGATATTTGATCAACATAAATTTTAAAATAAATTTCAAATTTACGTCTATCCTTTTTAAATAGGTCGCCAAAAAATTTTGCACTAAATATTGATGTATCAATAATTTTAGTTAATCTTGAAACTTTACCGCCTTCTTCGTCGATTAAAATTGGATAATTTTGATCTTTAAAAATTTTCTTAATTTTTAATGTTAAAAATTGAGCTTGTTTAATATTTTTAATATTTCTAGAAAAAAGTATAATTCCCCATGGCTTATACTTTTTTAAAAAAAAAATTTCTTTTTTACTTAAATTTAAACCCTTTATTCCGCATATAAAAGATCTTCTTTTATTAATTTTCATTTGTTAATAAACTCCAAAAATTAAATTTTTTTTGTTTTTCTTCTTTAATATCAATATATTCAATTATATTTTCAGTGTTGGATTTCAAGATAGGTATATCTTTACTAAAATTTTGAATTTTTTTTTCAATAGTTAATATAGATCTATAGTTCTTTTTTTTATTTTCATCAGAAAAATAATATCTAAGAGTAAAAATACAGAAAATAAAAATTATTATACTGTAAATAAAGAATTTTAACTCTTTTTTCATTTACATTCTTTCAGGTGTGGTCACACCAAGTATATCCATTCCCGATTTAATAACTATTGAAATAATTTTTAAAAGAGCAATTTTATCTTCAGATATAGTTTTATTTTTTGAAATAAATCTTTTAGTTTCATCATCTTTACCTAGATTCCAATAATGATGAAATTGTTGAGCCAACTCATATAGATAAACAGGTACTCTATGTGGTTCTAGTTTAATAGATGAAATTTCAACACATTTGG
>CACCZY010000040.1 GCA_902550635.1 uncultured Pelagibacteraceae bacterium | reverse complement strand
AATTAATTTTTAGATTAATCAAAATTCATTTTATTAACTTTCTTATTTATTAAATTATTATAAATATATTATCTATGAATAAAGATTTTCCAAAATATGCTAAAGTAATTGTAATTGGTGGTGGAGTAGCAGGATGTTCATGCGCCTATCATTTAGCAAAATTTGGTTGGAAAGACACAATTTTACTTGAAAGAGATCAACTAACATCAGGAACTACTTGGCATGCTGCAGGCCTTGTTAGTCAGTTAGGACCATCAGCAGGAATAACTAAGATCAGAAAATATTCATTAGAGCTATATAAAAAATTAGAGAAAGAATTAGATTTTTCGAGTGGCTTAAAATTAAATGGAGCCTTATCTATTGCAACAACAAAAGGTCGATGGCAAGAGTTAAAGAGACAAGCGACTACAGCACAATTGTTTGATGTAAATGTTGAAGTTTTAAACCTTGAGCATATTAAAAAAATATATCCAATAATTAATGATACAAATATTTTAGGTGGTATTTTTATGCCAGGAGATGGTCAGGCTGACCCAATTGGAGTTACAAATTTACTTGCAAAAGGTGCAAGAAAAGAAGGAGCTAAGATTTTTGAAAAATCACCAGTTGATAAAATTCTTAAAAAAGATGGAAAAGTTTCTGGTGTAATTGTTAATGGTAAAACTATTGAATGTGAATATATAGTACTTGCAACAGGCATGTGGTCCCGACAAATTGGTGAAGATATGGGATTTAGTATTCCATTATATCCAGCGGAACATTTTTACGTAATTACAGAAGGAATAAAAGAATTACCTAAAGACATTCCAGTTTTAAGAGACTTTGATGACAGTTTATATTTAAAAGAAGATGCTGGAAAAATGTTAATTGGAATATTTGAGGGCAAATCAATTCCTGCATTTAATAAGACTAATAGAGTTCCTAATGATTTTTCATTTGGAGAATTTCCAGAAAATTTTGAACATTTTGAACCTTATTTAAAAGCTGCATTAAAAAGAGTTCCACTATTAGAAAAAGCTGGAATCAGAAAATTTTTTGCAGGACCTGAATCATTTACTCCAGATACCAATACACTTTTAGGAGAAGTTCCAGGTTTAAAAAATTTATTTGCGTGTTGTGGTTTAAATAGTATTGGAATTGGAAGCGGAGGAGGAGTTGGAAAAGTTACTGCTGAATGGATAATGAATGGTCATATTAATGAAGATTTGTTTATCTATGATATTAAAAGATTTCAAAATTTTCATTCTAAAGTAGATTTTATAAAAGAAAGAATTACAGAAACATTAGGAGATTTATATGGAATGCATTGGCCATATAAACAACACAAAACATCTAGAAATCAAAAAATACTTCCATATCACGAAGAATTAAAAAGAGCTGGAGCATGTTTTGGTGTTTCTGGTGGATATGAAAGACCAATGTGGTTTGCATTAAATAATGAAAAACCAGAATTTAAATATAATTATAACTATCAAAATTGGTACCCATCAGTAGAGTTTGAAACAAAGAATGCTAGAGAAAATGTTGGTCTTTTTGATCTTACTGCTTTTTCAAAATATGATTTAAAAGGCGAACAAACACATAAAGAACTTCAAAAAATTTGTACTGCAAATATAAAAAATGAAGTTGGTAGAACCACCTACACTCATATGTTAAATAAAGATGGAGGTATAGAAGCAGATTTAACAGTTGTTTGTATGGGTGAAAATTATTTTAGAGTTGTTACTTCAGCAGCAAATAGAGAGCATGATAAATTTCATATATTAAAATATTTAAACAAAGAAGTAGAATTTGAAGATGTAACCGATGATATCGCTTGTTTAGGAATATTTGGACCAAAAAGTAGAGATTTGATGTCAAAATTGTCAAATGACGATTTTTCCAATGAAAATTTTAAATTTGGAAATAGTAAAAAAATTAAAATAAATAATAAACATATCTGGGCTCAAAGACTATCTTATGTAGGTGAACTAGGTTTTGAACTTTATATTAAAATGAATGAATCTAAAGAAATATATAATTTAATAACAAATAAAGGAAAAGAATTTAATTTATCTAATTGTGGAATGCTTGCAATGGACACTATGAGAATGGAAAGTGGGTTTTTACATTGGGGGCATGACATATCACCTGAAGAAAATCAATTTGATTCAAAATTAAGTTTCGCAATAAGTTTTAAAAAAAATATAGATTTTATTGGAAAAGAATCTTTATTAAAAATAAAACAAAAAAAGCCTGAAAAAATTTTTACTATGCTAACATTAGAAAAAAATGAACCAGGAGACCCATTAATGCTACATGACGAACCAATTTATTTAGGTAATAAAATTATCGGCAGAACTACATCAGCAAATTATTCATTTAATTTTAAAAAAAATTTAGCATTTGGATATATAAAGCCAGACTATCTAGCCGAAGACAAAAAAAATCAAAAATTATTTATCGAAATTGAAAAGAAAAAATATCCTGCCGAAATTATTGAAAAACCATTAAACCTAAAAAGATTTAGAATTAATTAATTGAAAAACTCAATTTGAGCTAGTAATTTATTTATAAACCCAAATTGAACAAAAGATCAATTGAAGAATGATTCGGTACATGATTTAATCAGCACTATGAGTGGGGAAAATTTAGCTGTAGATACAACCAAAATAAAGAGAGACCCAAATGTGTCTTCAACTAATCCCCATCATAAAGTTGATATCAATAATTTATTCGCAAAACTTAAAAAAGAAGAAAATTCAAAAAAAAAAGAAAATATTATTTTATTAACACTTGTGATTTCAGTTATTGGAGTTACAGGAATTATAGCTTCTTTTTAAATCAAAAGTTTAAATTCTAGTTTGTATAATAAAGTTAAAATATTTACTAAGAAGTGATGATATTTCTTTGACTGTAGAATATCTCATTTTATCTAATTCTTTAAGCCTTACATTATCTTTTGTAACAGTATATAAATTTTTTTTATCTTTAGCTGCATGTTTTGATTTAATTAAAGAATTTAGTTTTCTGAGAACAGTAGGTCTTGGAATTCCAGACAAATCAGAAATTGTCATTGCATTTAAACCTTGTACATTTTTTAAGTTAGCTATTTGGTCAAGCATGTTTTTACCAAAACTTATATTATCAATTATATCTTTTCTATTATTTCTAAACACTAAATTTTGATTATAGGCTAGTGAACCGACCACTATCCATTTTTCAAGTTCACCAAAATACTTTTTCCATTTTAGCAAATATGGAATTTGAAATTCATAAAAATAGTGCCAAAATTGTGTAAAATTATTTTTAATAATTTTTTCAAACTCATCAGGTGTAACATCTTTTTTTAAAATATTATTTTCTACTAACAATCTAGAAAATCTAGATAGTAATTTAGTAAAACTTTTTATAGAAGCAGCAGGTCTTTGGACCTCTAGTCCATATTTAGTAATTATAATTTCTTTTTTATCTTTCTTAATAATTAGAGATTTTTCAAGTTCTAAAATTTTTCTTCTAGTCGTTTCTTTTGAAATAATTAATTCTTTTGATATATCTATTACATTAAACTTTTTTAATTCAAATTTTTCAGATGAATAAAAATCATCATAAGATTTTCTAAAATAAAAATCTTTATATGTATTAAATGTTTTTTCAATTATATGAATTAAGATCAAAAATTTATCATAATCTTTAAAAACATCGTATGCATTAAAACACCAATCTAATTCAAATTGAAAAAAATCAGTTATGCAGTAACTATAATTTTGTAAAAATATATCGTTAATTTGTTCTTCTGTAATAGTATCTGAAAATTTTATTTTTTTTAGCTCCATATAAATCAAGAAAAATTTATCTTATATTTTTAAGTAAAATTACTTTTTTAAACAAGAGTTATTTTGCATTGCTATATTTAGAATCTTTTTGTAAAAACCTCAATAAAATCAATTTATGGAATTTGTAAAATTAGCAGGACCTTTTGGAACAATCTTTATAATGTTTGCCCTTGGTTTAAATCTTACATTAAACGATTTTACGACATTAATTAAAAAACCAAATAATTTAATTGTTGGTTTGTTTTGCCAATTATTAATTTTACCCTTTATAGGTTTAATTTTGGTTAAAATATATCCAATGAGACAGGAATACCAATTAGGTGTATTTCTTTTATTAACTCTTCCTTCAGCTGTAATGTCTAATTACGCAACTAAATTAGTGAATGGAAATGTAGCTCTTTCTATAGTATTAACATCATTTTGTGCTCTTACATCATTTATAACTATTCCATTATTTTTAAAGCTTTTTTCTATTTTTATTTTTGCAGGTAATTTTAAATTAAATTTGTTGTTGTTTTCAATTAAAATGTTTTTATTTATTTCACTACCTGTAATTTTAGGAGTTTATTTAAGGTATAAATTTCCAAAGTATACAAAAGATAAAACTTTTGCCTTAGACAAAGCAGCTTTATATATTTTTTTATTTATTATTATGTATGCTATTTATACAGAAAGAATGAATTTAGCTGGATATTTTGAAGACACAGGTGCAATATCATTTGTTATAGTTTGTTTAGTTTTATCTATAGTTTATTTAATTACACAAATCTTTGTTGAAGACAGTGATTCAAGAAGAACCATTAGAATTGAAGGTCTTTTGCAAAATGGAGCTATGGGAATTGTAGTTGGGGGACAAATTTTTTCTGAAGTTATTTATATTACACCAATAGCGATTTATGCATTAATTCAGTACATAATATTAATGTTCTATATTGGAAATATCAGTATTAAAAAAACCAAAAAAAAAAGTGAATCTTTATTTTAAAGAAAATAATTATTTAGAAAATGTATCATTAAATTGATTTGAAACTCTTACGAATGTAGTACATTTACTTAATTGTTTTAATGAAGGAGCACCTACATAAGTGCAACTACTTCTTATCCCTCCTAAAATATTTAATATTGTATTTTTGACTTTACCTCTATACTTCACTCTTACAGTTCTTCCTTCGCTACTTCTATAATCTGATAAACCACCATAATGTTTTTTATTTGCAGTTTCTGAACTTGAACCGTAGAATTCTACATATTTTGATCCATTTGATTTTACAATTTTTCCACTTCCTTCATCGTGACCCGCTAGCATTCCACCTAACATAACAAAATCTGCTCCTCCACCAAAACCTTTGGCTACATCGCCAGGACATGTACATCCACCATCAGCAATAATATGTGCGCCTAATCCGTGAGCAGCATCTGCGCATTCAATCACCGCACTTAGTTGTGGATAACCAACTCCAGTTTGAATTCTTGTAGTGCAAACACTTCCAGGTCCAATACCAACTTTTACTATATCGGCACCACTTAAAACTAATTCTTGTGCCATATCAGCAGTTACTACATTTCCCGCAATTATTGTTTTAGTTGGATATTTGTCTCTTACGGATTTTATGAAAGCAGAAAAGTGTTCAGAATAACCATTGGCTACATCAACACATATAAATTTAATAAAAGAAAATTCTTTTAAACTTTTATCTAATTTCTGAAAGTCTTCTTTTTTAATACCAATACTTAAAGCTATGTTTTGGTATAAAGATTTAAGTTTTTTAAATTTTTTTAATTTATTGACGTCATGCTGTTTTGTTAAACACGTAACCATTCCAAATTCTGAAAGACTTTCAGCAATTCCAGTTTCACCAACTCCGTCCATATTAGCTGCCATAATAGGAATACCTGTCCATTCATGGTTGCTATATTTAAACTTATAGGTTCGCCTTAAATCAACTTGCTTACGACTTGCAAGAGTACTTCTTTTTGGTCTAAATAATACGTCTGAA
>CACCZY010000039.1 GCA_902550635.1 uncultured Pelagibacteraceae bacterium | reverse complement strand
ATGAACAATTTGAAAATAAATATATAAGAACACCTTTGGGAGGTTTTTACAATCATTCAAATAGTCCAACAGTAATGAGAATGGTATCAGATGTATTACCAAAATTAAAATTCGGTGATCTCATTGACCCAAATATTTCAACTAAAAAATTAAAAGATGGAAAAACTGATAGAGAAAATATGTATTATAATTTACATGAAAAAATTGATGCGAAGTTTATGTTTATGGTAACGATAAAAGATGTCAAGCCAGGCGACGAATTGGCCGCTAACTATAATCTTTATACCTATCCTAAAACAGGCGTAGGCATACAAATGATTTAATAGTTACCTAAAATTATTTTTATATTTTATTGACTAGAATAATTATAATTTATTTAATAAGTAAAAAAAATTACGAATAAAATGTGTGGAATATCAGGTATATATAATTATTTAGAAAAACCGATTTCTAAAAATAATATTATAAAAAAAATTATAAAAATACAGCACAAAAGAGGTCCAGACGATAATGGTATTTGGGAATCAAATTGCAATAAATTGTGTTTTGGTCATAATAGACTTTCAATTATAGATCTTTCAAGTCGCGCAAGACAACCTTTTGTGTCAATAGATGAACAATATACTATTACATTTAATGGCGAAATTTATAATTACAAAGAACTTAAAAAAGAGTTAATAAAAGAAAATGTAAAATTTAAAAGTGAATCCGATACAGAAGTTATAATAGAATCTTACAAACATTGGGGAATTCAATTTGTAAAAAAGCTTCGCGGAATGTTTGCTTTTGCTATATGGGATAATATTAAAAAAGAATTAATATTAGCTAGAGATCCTTTTGGTATCAAACCACTCTATTTTTCAAAAAAAAATAATATTTTATTTTTCGCATCTCAAGTTAAGAGCATATTATCTATAGAAAGTCTATCTTTTGAAAAATCGGGTAAATCTGTATTAGACTATTATTTATGGGGAAATATAAAAGAGCCTTTTACATTGTACAAAGATATTTCTTCAATTAGCAGAGGTACAGTAAAAATTTTTGATAGCAAGTGTAATGAAACCACTTATGAATATGCCAGCCTTAAGGAAACTATAATAAAATCAGAAAAAAATTATTTTAAAAATAAAACAGAATTAAATGAAAAACTTAGTTATCTGATTAAAGATACAGTGAATTATCATCAAATTTCTGATGTTCCAGTTACATTTTTATTATCTTCAGGCATAGACTCGAATGTTTTATTAGCAGCAAGTAAAAAAGAACAAAACACAAATTATAATTCTCTAACATTAGATTTTTCTGAAAAACTAAAAGAAAGTCCATTGGCGGAAATAGGATCAAAGTTAAACAAAATTGATCACATAATTGAAAAAATAGATGATAATCAAATTACAGAATTAATTTTAAAATATTTCGAATTTATGGATATGCCAACCAATGACGGTTTAAATAATTATGTAGTATCTTACTTTGCAAAAAAAAAATGGTTCCAAAGTTTTAATTTCGGGGATAGGAGGTGACGAGCTATTTTCGGGCTATCCTAGCTTTCAAAGAATCCCTATTATGAAAAGGATGTCTAAAGTTATACCTTCCAACAAAAAATTACAAAATTTTTTATATAATATAACCTACAATATCCTTTCAAAATTTAATAAAAATACTAAGTATGCTGGTATTATAAAATATAGTCATAATACTTTTAATTCATTTATGCTTCAAAGATGTGTTTTTACACCAGAAGAGCTTAATGATTTAATTAATAAAAAAATTATTAATGAAAAAGTTAATGATTTAGAATTTCAAAAATACAATGAAATGAATGACAATGATTTTGAGAACCAACAATTAAAAATAATGTATTATGAAATAAAATACTACTTATGTTCAAAACTATTACGTGATTCTGACTGGACATCAATGGCAAACTCTATCGAATTACGTACACCATTTGTTGATTGGTTCTTTTTTAAAGAATTATTACCTATATTGAAATCTAATATTAAAATTTCAAAAAAAAATATGTTGGATGGTTTTAAAGGAAAAGTACCTAATGAATTATATGATAGGAAAAAAACTGGTTTTAACATTCCGTATAAACAGTACTACAAAAAAATTTCTGGTATAAAGCATAGATATTCAGATCCAATTAAAGATTGGTCAATATTAAGCTATGAAAAATATTTAAATAAAATTTAATTTATTTTATTTTCCCATTTTATTGAACTTCTTAAAATTTTGGTCATGTTATTGTATTTTGGTTTCCATCTAAATATTTTTTTAAATTTTTTGATGTTGGCATAAACTTGACCCACATCTCCTGGTCTTTTATTTACAAAATTTATTGAAGTATTTTTTCTCATTTTCTTAAAAATATTAGCAATTTCTAATACAGAATATCCTTTTCCATAACCACAATTAAAAATATTTGACTTTGAATATTCATCTAAATGCTTAATACATTTATAATGAATTTCAGCAATATCTGAAACATGAATATAATCTCTAATACAGGTTCCATCTTTTGTTTTGTAATTTGATCCATTAATATTTATTATTGGTTTAGATTTAAAATATTGGATTGCTAAATTTTTTATCAAACGAGCATTTTTATTCTTAATTTCTCCTATTTTTCCAGAACTACTAGCTCCAGCAACATTAAAATATCTTAGTATGATATATTTGTAATTAAACTTTTTTGAATATTTTTTTATAATGTTTTCACATTTGTATTTTGTGTATGCGTAGTAGCTACTAGGGTTTGGTTTTTTTTTTTCATCTACATTACCAATAACATTTCCATAAATTGAACATGATGATGAGAAAATAATATTTTTCACATTAGAATTTTTACAAGCTTTAACAACATTCAAAGTTCCAAGTATGTTGTTTTTAAAGTATTTCCTTTTATTTACCTGAGATTCCGCTACATTTGCATAACCAGCTAAATGAATGATAGTTTTTATTTTATTTTTATAAATGATTTTTTTTAATAAATTTAAGTTTTTAGTATCTGCTTTAATAAATTTAACTTTTTTATTTATTAGTTTTCTATGACCCCTAGACAAATTATCAAGTAAAATTACATTTAACTTTGCTTTTAGTAGCCTTTCTGTCACATGACTTCCAATATATCCAGCTCCACCTGTGATTAAAATTTTATTAACCTTTTTATTCATTTATTTTGTACAAGAACTATTTAATTAAATTATTTTTTTTACAATCTAATAAACATTTTTTAAAATTATCAAAATTAAAGTTTAAAAAATAAGGAATTTTAATCATAAAAAAATTTTTAATAATGCTTTCACTAACAATTAATTTTGTTTCATCACTATTAAAAATATTCATTTTATGATGTGGTAGCCAATGATATGGATATAATTCTATTTTAAATTTTTCAAAAATTTTTTTTATTTCGTCAATTTTTTCTATATCATTAAAAATAACAGGATATCCTCCAAAAAAACCACCGCGTGTTGCTTTATCATTTAATTCCATAGTTTTGATTGAATTGTATTTTTTAATTATATTATCAATTGTATTGTAAATCTCATTTTTGTATTTATTTAAATTAACTAAATTTTCGAGATCCACAGAAGCTAAGCTTATACCTAAAGGATGGGCTCTAAGTTTTTTGGAGAAACCAGTTTTGGAAAATTCTTTTAAATTTTCATCATTCATCAACTCACTTTGATGTCTATTAAAATGTCCATATAAAGACATTCTTAAAAGAAAATTTTTGTTATTTGTTAGTGCGATTCCACCTTCGCCGGCTTTTATTGCTTTAGCACCTTGAAGACTAAAACAACTTATATCAGAAAAACTACCTACTTTTTTATTATCATATAAAGCACCGTGTGCATGAGAGCAGTCCTCTATCAGTTTTAAATTATTTTCTTTTACAATTTTTGTAATTTCTTGCATTTTGCATGGATAGCCCCATGGATGAACTATCAACAAACATTTTGATTTACTAGTAATTTTGTTTTTAAGATCATTACAATCAATCGTTAGACTTTGCGGATCTATGTCTACAAAAATTGGTTTAAATTTTAAATTTTTTATAGATCCAATGGATGAATGAAAATTACTTGACGTAACAAGAATTTCGTCATTTTGAGAAAGATCCAAAGCAAATAAAGAAGCCTCGATTGCTGAACTTCCATTACAAAAAGAAATCCCATAATTTTTTCCTATAAAAGATGCAAAATCTTTTTCAAATTTTTTAACAATATTAGGATACCCAGATATTTCTCTTTTTAAAAAAGATATGTTTAATCTTATTATTTTTAATATAATTATTTTTATAATTAAAAAGAATTTCATTTATTTTTATGAGATTTGATTTTTTTTAATTGGTTCATAAGTTTTTATATTTTTTTTAACTTTTTTTCCAAGTATTTTATAAAATTCTTCAGATTTAATATGGGACTGTGGTCTCATAGATTTAATATTAGTTTCATTAATCTTTTCTCCACGTGAAATTTTTCTTGATGCATAAATAGATTTTCTAAAAAATTTTCTCATTTTTTTTTCTTTAACTGAAGGTTCAATACTACCACTTCCTAATATTTTTTTATAATTTAATGCAAAATCACAAATAATTTTTAAATCCTTGGGATCGGCAGAAAGTATATGGTCAGCTCCAATATTATTTTTATTAATTGTGAAATGTTTTTCTAATATTTTTGCACCCATGGATATTGCAATCAAAGAAGCTTCAACACCTAACGAATGGTCGCTATAACCTACATTGTCATGCATTTTTTTTAAAAATGTCATTCTTTTTAAATTAACAAAATCCTTTGGGCAAGGATACATTGAAACACAATGTAGTAAATAAATTTTATTTTTTTTTAATATTTTTAAAACCTTCGCTATCTCAGTTTTTGATCCCATTCCTGTAGATAGTATAATTGGTTTTTTTAGCTTACTGATTTTTTTAATTAAATTAAGATCAGTTAAATCTGACGAAGCTATTTTGTAAGCATCAAGATTAAGTTTTTTTGAAATTTTTAAACTTTCATCATCAAATATCGAGCATATAAAATCAATTTTTAAATTTTTAGATAACCTTCTTAATTTCATTAAATCATTTTTTCTAAGAGATACCCTTTTTAACATTTTATAAAGAGTCTCTTTTTTTGAGAGACTTTTTTTTTGATCCTCCGTTTTTTGTGAAGTTATATTTGCTAGAGTTTCAGGTTTAAACATTTGAAATTTTACTGCATCAGCTCCTGAATTTTTAGCCTCTCTAACTAGTTTAATTGCTTTTTTCAAATTGCCCTCATGATTAATGCCAATCTCTGCAATTATATAGGTTTTATCTTTTTTTAATTTCATTTATTTAAATTTAATATTATTTATAAGTAATACTATTTATGATAAATAAATCATAGTTCAATAACAAATTTATAAAATAATGCACAAAAGATTTCCTTTAAAAAAAATTAATAAAAGTAAACACTTTTACCTTCAATATATTGGCGAAAAAAATAATTTACTTAGAAATATTAATTTTAGAGAATTAGACAAAATAATTGATACTATAAAAAAATGTGTAAAAAATAATAACATTATTTACACATGTGGAAATGGAGGATCTTCTTCATTAGCTGATCATTTTGTGTGTGATTTTATAAAACAAACAAATAATAAAACTAATTTAAAAGTTAAATCTATTTCTTTAACATCAAATTTCTCTCTTATATCTGCTATAGCAAATGATATTAACTACGATGATATTTTTTCTTTTCAAATTGAAAAATTATGTAAGAGAAATGATATTTTATTTTTATTTTCTGTCTCGGGTAATAGTAAAAATTTAATTAAAGCA
>CACCZY010000038.1 GCA_902550635.1 uncultured Pelagibacteraceae bacterium | reverse complement strand
ATTGTTCTACAATTGGTGTTGAGTATATGCATATTTCAGATCCAACTGAAAAAGTTTGGTTTAGAAATAGAATGGAAAAAAAAGAAAATGAAATTAAATTTACTGATGATGGAAAAAAAAGAATATTAAATAAAATTATTCAAGCAGAAGGATTTGAAAAATTTCTTGCAAAAAAATTTGTTGGAACAAAAAGATTTGGTTTAGATGGGGCAGAATCTTTAATTCCTGCACTTGAACAAATAATTAAACGTGGCGGTCAATTAGGAGTAAAAGAAATTAAAATTGGAATGCCCCATCGTGGAAGATTAAATGTTTTGGCAAATGTATTGCAAAAATCTTATAAGAGAATTTTTAATGAATTTGCTGGAGAGTTTTCTAGTACTCCCGAGGAATCAGCAGGTGATGTTAAATATCATTTAGGTGCATCATCAAATAGAGAGTTTGACGGTAATTCTGTTCATGTAAGTTTAACTGATAATCCTTCACATCTAGAAGCGGTAGATCCAGTTGTTCTTGGACAAACAAGAGCAAAACAATTTTTTCACAAAGATTTAAAAAGAAATAAAGTAATACCAATCTTAATTCATGGTGATGCTGCATTTGCAGGACAAGGGATAGTAGCAGAATGTTTTGCTATGTCAGGTTTACCAGGACATAATACTGGTGGAACGATTCATATTATAGTGAATAATCAAATTGGATTCACAACAAGCCCAAGATTTGCAAGATCGAGTCCTTACCCATCTGATTTAGGAAAAGTGGTTGATTCTCCAATTTTACACTGCAATGGAGATGATCCAGAATCTGTTGTGCATTGTGCAAAAATTGCAATAGAATTTCGGCAGGAATTTAATAAAGATGTTGTTATAGACATGATCTGTTACCGTAGATTTGGTCATAATGAAGGTGACGAACCATCATTTACTCAACCATTAATGTATAAAAAAATTAGGAAACACCCATCAACACTTAATGTATACGGAGCTAAATTAGTTGAAAATGAGATTCTTAGTAAAGAAGAATTTGATAAAATGAAAAAAGACTTCGCAAGTCTTCTTGATGAGCAATACAAAACAGCAAAAGATTATAAACCTAAAATTGAATGGTATGAAGGAACTTGGTCAAGATATAAACCAGAAAAAGGAAAGGATAAAAGAGGAAAAAGTGGGGTAGATTTAAATACAATTCAAAAAATATCTGAAAAAATTAATAATATTCCCAAAGAAATAAATGTTCATAAAACAATTTCTAAAATTTTAGAATTAAGAAAACAATCAATAATAAAAAAAAAAGAAATTGATTGGTCAACTGCAGAGTCCCTAGCATTTGCTACTCTTCTTGAAGAAGGATTTCCTGTAAGATTAGTAGGTCAAGATTCTGGAAGAGGTACTTTTAGCCAAAGACATTCTGTTTTAAGAAATCAAATAGATAATTCTCGCTATATTCCTCTAAATAATATTTCAACTAATCAAAAAAAATTTGAAGTAGTTGACAGTTTTTTGTCTGAGCTAGCAGTTCTTGGGTTTGAATATGGGTATAGTTTGGTTGAACCAAGTACATTAACTATTTGGGAAGCACAATTTGGAGATTTTGCTAATGGTGCACAAATAATTATAGATCAGTTTATTGCTTCAGGTGAAAGAAAATGGTCTAGAGCTAGTGGTCTTGTAATGCTTTTGCCTCACGGTTATGAAGGACAAGGACCAGAACATTCATCTGGAAGATTAGAAAGATTTCTTCAATTATGTGCACAAGATAATTTACAAGTTATGAATTGTACCACTCCGGCAAATTATTTTCATGCTTTAAGACGACAGATACACAGAGATTTTAGAAAACCATTGGTTATTATGACTCCTAAATCTTTGTTAAGAAACAAACTTTGTGTATCAAATTTAGAAGATTTTGGAAAAAAAAATTCATTTCATAGAGTTCTTTGGGATCATGCTATTGATCCAAATGAAAATAGTTTTATTAAACTTAAGGAAACTGAAAAAATTAGAAAAGTAATCTTATGTTCTGGCAAAATATATTTTGATATATTAGATGCCAGGGAAAAACTAAAAATAAATGATGTTATAATTTTTAGAATAGAACAACTATACCCTTTTCCAGCCAAACCTTTAGTTAAGGAGATAAAAAAATATGCTAAAAACGCAAAATTTTATTGGTGTCAAGAAGAACCAAAAAATATGGGTGCCTGGCTGTTAGTGCGAGATTATATTCAATGGACATTGGATTACATTGGAGCTAAAAATAATAAAATCATGTATATTGGAAGAAAACCAGCAGCGTCTCCAGCGACAGGTTATGCAAAAAGACATTTAGCTCAACAACAAGAAATTATAAAAAAGGTTTTTATATAATGAGTGAAAAAATTTTAGTACCTGAATTAGGAGAAAGTATTACAGAAGCTACACTAGCTAAATGGCTTAAAAATAAAGGCGATCCTATTAATGCTGATGAGCCTCTGGTTGAATTAGAGACAGATAAAGTAAATCTTGAAGTTCCTTCCCCAATTACAGGAGTAGTTTCTGAAATTAATTTTAAAAATGGTGATACGGTAGAAGTGGGTTCAGTTTTAGGTATTGTTTCAGAAGAACAAAATAAAAAAATTGAAAAATTAAAAAAGATTGAGAAGTTAAAAGTAAATAAAAAAAATGAAACAAAAATATTTGAACCAAAAAAAGATAAAGAGGACCCTCTTATATTGACAGAGGAAATTCCTAAAGAGTCAGAAAAAAAAATAGAAAATGTTTTATCACCAGCAGTTAGAAAAATTGTTGCGGAGAAAAAAATTAAAATAGAAGAAATAAAAGGAACAGGCAAAGACGGTAGAATTTTGAAAGGTGATCTAATTAAATTGATGGGAACAAAACCGCAGCCGTCACAAAGAAAAATTCAGTATGGTGAAGAAGAGAGAATTAAAATGTCAAGACTGAGACAGACAATAGCTAAAAGATTAAAAGAAGCTCAAGAAAATGCAGCAATGCTCACAACATTCAATGAAGTTGATATGACAAATATAATTTCAATGAGAAAAGATAATCAAGAAGATTTTCAAAAAAGATATGGGATAAAACTAGGCTTTATGTCTTTTTTTGTAAAAGCTTCTATTGTTGGTCTAAAATTGTTTCCAGCTATAAATGCCGAAGTTGAAGGACAAGAAATTGTATATAAAAATTACTACAATATTAGTATTGCCGTTGGTACTGAAAAAGGACTGGTTGTTCCAGTAGTTAAAAATGCAGATGAGTTATCTTTTGCAGATATAGAAAAAAATATTAAAATTTTGTCAGAAAAAGCAACTTCTGGAAATTTAAGTATAGAGGATTTACAAGGTGGAACTTTTACAATAAGTAACGGTGGAGTATATGGTTCTATGCTTTCTACACCAATTTTAAATTTGCCTCAGTCAGGCGTTTTAGGTATGCACAATATTGTTGAAAGACCTATGGTTATAAATGGTGAAGTAAAAATTAGACCTATAATGTATTTGGCTCTTTCTTACGATCATAGGATAATAGATGGTAAAGATTCGGTATCTTTCTTAAAAACAGTAAAAGAAAATTTAGAAGATCCGAGAAGATTATTTTTAAATATTTAAATGTCAGAAAAATTTGATGTAACAGTTATTGGAGGTGGTCCTGGAGGATATGTTTGTGCAATTAGGCTTTCTCAACTTGGATTTAAAACAGCATGTGTTGAATTTAGAGGTTCATTAGGCGGAACATGTTTAAATGTTGGATGTATACCTTCGAAAAGTTTATTAAATTTATCTGAAAATTTTAGTAAGGCAAAAAACTTCCAAAAATTAGGTATAGAGATATCTGATTTGAAATTAAATCTTGATAAAATGATGCAAAATAAAGAAAAGGCAGTTACTATTTTAACAAAGGGAGTCGAATTTTTGTTTAAAAAAAATAAAGTTTCTTATTTTAAAGGAATTGGAAAATTTAAATCAAAAAATAAAATTTTAATCATAGATAAAAATAATCAAGAAAATTTGATTGAGACGACTAATACTGTTATTGCCACAGGTTCAGAACCAACTTCTATACCAGGAATTAATTTTGATGAAAATAAAATACTTTCCTCAACTGGAGCATTATCTTTAAAAGAGGTTCCAAAGAAAATGCTGGTGGTAGGTGGAGGTTATATAGGATTAGAAATGGGCTCTGTTTGGTCAAGATTAGGTTCTGAAGTTCATGTTATTGAATTTTTAGATCATATTATACCAGGAATGGATAGAGAAATCTCAAAAGAATTTATGAAAATATTGTCTAAGCAAGGAATTAAATTTCATTTAAAAACAAAAGTTGAAAAAATATCAAAATCAAATAAATCAGTTTTAATAGATGTATCGAATATAGAAGGAAAAAAAGAAAAATTTGAGTGTGATGTAGTTTTGATATCAATAGGGCGGAAACCAAACACTAAAAATTTAAATTTAACTGAAACCGGTATAAAAATTAACAAAAATGGAAAAATTGAGGTTAATAAAAAATTTCAAACTAATATTTCAAGTATTTATGCTATTGGTGATGTTATAGATGGTCCTATGTTGGCTCACAAAGCAGAAGAAGAAGGGATAGCTGTTGCTGAAATAATTGCAGGCCAATCTGGTCATGTAAACTATGATATTATACCAGGAGTAATATATACTACACCAGAGGTTGCATCTGTTGGAAAAACAGAAGAACAATTAAAAAATTCAAACATAAGCTATAAAGTAGGAAAATTTCCATTTATGGCTAACTCGAGAGCTAAAACAATTGATGAAGCAGAAGGTTTTGTTAAAATATTAGCGGACAGCAAAACAGATAAAGTTCTTGGAGTTCACATAATTGGCTCTCATGCTGGTGAAATGATAGCTGAAATTACATTAGCAATGGAATTTGGTGCAAGTTCAGAGGATATTGCAAGAACATGTCATGCTCATCCAACATTTTCTGAGGCTATAAAAGAAGCGGCATTATCAGTAGATAAAAGACAAATACATTCGTAATATATTTTCATATTAAAATATGAAAATACCAGTTTTAATTCCAAATATTTTTGACCATCCGTTTACATACGAAAGTGAAATAAATGTTAATAAAGGAGATTATATAGTCGTACCTTTTGGAAAATCTAAAAAAGTTGGCGTGGTTTGGGACTCTTTTCAAGAGCAAAATGAGAAAAAATATAAATTAAAAAAGATAATAAAAAAACTTGAAATAGAACCTTTAAATGCTTCTACAATAAAATTTTTAAACTGGTTTTCTGAATATAATTTAGTACCAAAAGGTATGGCATTAAAACTTCACTTGCTAAGTGGTGAAGCAATAGAAAAATTTAAAAATAAGGATTATGAAATTTATAACATTTTATTTAAAAAAAAAAATTATCAATTGACTGATGATCAAGAAAAAGTTTTAAATAAAATGCAGGTAGATAGTGATAAATTCAGAGTTCACTTATTGCTAGGGTCAACTGGATCAGGAAAAACTATAGTATATTTCAAAGATATAGAAAAAAAAATTAATGATGGATACCAGGCTCTTATTCTTCTTCCAGAAATTGGGCTTACCAATGATTTTGAAAAAAAATTTATAGAATTTTTTGGTTTCAAACCTGCAATATGGCATTCTGGAATTAACAAAAAAAAGAAAAAAGTAATTTGGAGTGGATTGGCTTTAGGAAAAATTCAAGTTGTGATTGGAGCAAGGTCAGCACTTTTTTTACCATTTAAAAAAATTGGAATAATAATAGTTGATGAGGAACATGATCAATCATTTAAGCAAGACGAAGGAATTATTTATAATGCAAGAGACATGGCGATTTCAAGAGCATCTTTTGAAAATATACCAATAAATCTTATTACAGCAGTTCCTTCAATTGAAACATTTGAAAATGTAAAAAAAAATAAATATTCATGTTCGAGGTTAACTAAAAGGTATAAAAATGCCGACCATCCTGTTCATGAAATTATTGATTT
>CACCZY010000037.1 GCA_902550635.1 uncultured Pelagibacteraceae bacterium | reverse complement strand
CATTTTCATAATTTAATTGAAATGTAGTTAAATCATTTTTTGCTTGAATATATTTTGCTTGTGCACCAGCTAATGAAGATTGGGATTGTGCTAAATCTGAAATGCTAATTTGTCCTCTCTCAAGTCTAATACTATCAGTCTCAACTTGTCTTTCTAAAAGGTTAATATTCCTTTGATTAATTGCAAGTTTTTTATTTGCTAAAACTAAGCCCGAATATGCTTCAATTGCTTTATAAAGAATCTCTTGCTCTTTTTTTAATAGTTTTGCCTCAGCTATATCAATGCCAATTTTATTTTTTTTGTAGTCAGCTCCTCTTCCAAAATCAATAAGTGTTTGTTCAACTTTAAATGATTTGGATTCTGGCTCAACATCATTAATTGATGCATTGCTTCCATCTGAGTTGGTGAGTTTATCTGTTTTTTCTGTGCTTCTTGATCCACTGACACTTAACGAAGGAAGGTAATTTGACCTTGAAATATTTAATTCTTCCTTAGAGATTTTCAAATTTTCTCTTTCTGCATTTAGTTCTGTATTATTTAGGAAAGCCTGATTTAATGCTTGTTTCAAAGTAACAGCATGAACATGACTAATATTTAAAACTGTTAAAATAAATAAAAAAATTATACTTTTCATTTTTTAAACTTTATAGATTCAATTTGATGTTTACTATTTAAATTAAAAATAATCGAGGAATTTTTTGGAGTCTCTTTAAACATATGTTGGGTTATTCTTTGATAAGTTTGCATAAAATTTATTATATCATCCTTTGACATTATTTTTAATCCTTTTTTGTCCTTCGATTTAAAAAAAAGTTTTTTTTCTTGTTTTATACGCCAGCTTCGTAATTGTTGAAAACTACTTGCTCTCAAATAAAAAAAATAATTTATATTTTGAAATAATTTTTTGTAATATGTCTTTAAATTATTATTTACAAATTTTCTCCAAATTAAATTTTTATCCTGAAATTTCTCAAGATTATTTACTGGTCTTTTAAGTTTATTTGCATTTTGTGGTTTTGCACCCACACACCAACCTTCAAAGATAACTATGTCTGGTTTGGAATGTATCTTAAACCATTTGCTTTTTTTACTTCTATCATCAATTGATTTATCAAATTTTGGTATCTTTATAAATTTAAATTTTTTACTTTTTATTTTTTTGAAAAAATTCATCATAATTTTTATATCATGTGTTCCCGGGACTCCTCTGGTCATTAATAATGGATGAATATTTCTAGACAAGTTTTTTCTTTCTTCCCTCGTTTTATAAAAATCATCTATTGAGATTCTAAATACTTTTAATTTAAAATACTTTTGTAAAATTAATTTAATCAAAGATGTAATTGTTGTTTTTCCAGTTCCTTGTCCACCTGATAAACCTATTATAAGTGGTTTTTTTTTAATAGATTTTTTGGCAATCCAAAAGCAAATGGGTATTAAATATGACTTGATCATTTTGCTTTTGTTTTTAAATTTTTCAAATCTAGTTTCTTGGGATGAAATATAATTTAGACAATCTTTTTCAACTTTTGCAAAACAATTATTTACCGATGACATTATTAAAAAATTATTTTTTTTGATCTAAAGGATGGTTTTCTCCATCATTAACTGGAACATTTTTTATTTCAAATGGTTTAATACCTTCAACACAAGCAATATTTACACCATATATTTTTGGATTTATTCTCGGTCTATTATGAGTATGAATACCACAAACTTTACAAAAAAAATGTTGAGCAGTTTTTGTTTTAAATTGATAAAGTGTTAAAAGATCTTCTCCTTTGGTAAGTTTAAAATCACCTGGTCCAAGAACTCCTATAATATATCCTTTCCTTTTGCATATAGAACAATTGCACCTTAAAACTTTTTCAAATCCTTTTTCCGAAACATTAACTTCTGCTTCTACACCCCCGCAGTGACAAGTTAATTTTTTCATTATTTTTAAAACTATCTCTTGTTAAAGTTATCCACAAGTGAACAAAATGTTGCTTTATATGTTCTCGTTTTGATTCCATTTCGATTCACTTTCAGACTCAAAATACAACCTGGTTGACACTATTGAATAACTCATGTATTAATGAGAACAAAATAAGAACATTTATGAGACTAACTATTCCTTATTATTTACATAAAGCTGGAGCAGGCTTTCCATCTCCTGCAACTGATTACATTGAGGAAGACATCGATTTAAATGTTCATTTAATTAAAAATGTTCCAGCAACTTTCATCATCCGTGTCCAGGGCAAGTCGATGATAAATATTGGAATTAATGACGGTGATTTATTAGTAGTTGATAAAAGTTTAAATCCTAAAAATTTTTCAACAGTAATTGCAAATGTTCATGATGAACTCGTTGTAAAAAGTTTCGTAAAACATGAAGGTAAAAAATTTCTAACATCTGGTTCTCAAAAGTTTGAAGATCGAATTTTAATTAATGAAGAAGAAGATATTTTTATTTGGGGGGTTGTAACTTATGTCATCCATTCAGTATACTAGAAAAATAGCTTTAATAGATTGTAACTCTTTTTATGTATCTTGTGAAAGATTATTTAATCCTAAAATTAGAAAAAAACCTGTTGTAGTTTTATCTAACAATGATGGTTGTATTATTTCAAGATCTAATGAAGCAAAAGCTTTAGGTATTAAAATGGGAGAACCGTATTTTAAAGAAAAAGAAATTATTGTTAAAAATAATGTTCAAGTTTTTTCGTCAAATTATTCTTTATATGGTGATATATCAAGAAGAGTAATGAGAACTCTCAAACGATTTAATTCAGACATAGAAATCTATTCTATTGATGAAGCATTCTTAGATTTATCAAATTTTTCTGATAATGAAATAGAAAATATCGGTCATGAAATAAGAAGTATAGTTTTAAAATGGACTGGCATACCAACAAGTATTGGAATTGCTAAAACAAAAACTTTAAGCAAAGTTGCAAACCATATAGCTAAGAAAAAAAAATCTGGCGTTGTCAGTTTAATTGGAATTGAAAATATTGATCCAATACTGGAAAAAGTAGATATTAACGATGTTTGGGGTGTTGGTAGACAACTAACTAAATTTTACCATCAAAATGGAATTTATAATGCTAAACAGTTAAAAAATAAATCTAATACGTGGATTAAAAAAAGTTCCAATGTTTTAAGTTCAAGAACAGCTATGGAGCTTAGAGGTATTCCTTGTATTGATTTAGAAACAAAAAATTCAAAGAGAAAAAGTTGCGTTGTATCACGCTCATTTGGAAAAAGAGTAGAAGATTTGCAAGAACTAAGAGAAGCAATCGCAGGTTACTCTTTAAATGCTTCTGAAAAAATTAGATCGGAGTCTTTGGTTGCAAAAGCAATTACAGTATTTGTTAGAACAAGTCCTTTTCAAAGAAACTTTGGATATTATTCAAACTCTAAAACTGTTGATTTTCCAATTGCAACAAATAATAGTATTGAAACTGTTAAAGTCGCGATGGTGATTTTAGATAGTATTTTTAAAAACGGATATCGATATCAAAAAGCAGGAGTTATGCTTACGGGTTTATCAAATGCAGATGGAAAGAAAAACTTATTTTCATCAGAAAAAGACGAAAAGATAAATAGTTTAATGAGATCTATTGATAATACTAATTATAAGTATGGAAGATCAACTTTAAGTCTTGCAAGTGCAGGAGTTCAAAAAGGATGGAATATGAGAAGACAATATTCTTCTAAAATAGATACAGCTGATTTTTATTGTTTACCAACAATAAGAGCTTAAATAATTAATTCTGAATTAATTTTAAAAGTTTTTTTTTACTTTTTGTTCTAAATAAATTGTCATAATAAACAACTTGTGTTGGATATTCGCCATGTACTTCATCTTTCCATCTACTTATCCAACTATGATAGATGCCAAATTTATTAAAAAATTGACCTCCATAACCTGTTCTTCCATCGTAATCATTATAAAGAACGTCATTTACGTACATTTTTGAAAATCCTTCTCCAGGTGCTTTACCCATTTTTGTATGAAATATAATAGTAGTCCACTTATCTTTCATCTGATCAATATAAAGGTGTTTGATTATTTTTCCTGACACATCATGTCCATTTATAGGGAAATATCTGGGTTCCAAAACCCCATTTTTCACTCTCAACATCATCCTTGGATGTCTTTGTTGATTTGTATTTCCCCACTCGTATATTTGAAAAAGAGAAGTGCTTACAGGTTCGACTGTTTTAAAATCAACTGGTAAATAAATACTTACAGAAATCCATCTTTCTCCTGTGTATCTATTACTTGATGTAGAATATTCACTTCTAGCTCGATCACCTCCTCCATGTCCAACAACAGCATCTCTGCCATTATTTTTGCAATCAGAATAATCTCCATCTTTATCTCTTCCGCAATCTCTAGGGAGTAATGTTATCTTCCAAGCTTTTTCACCTAAGGCTGGAGATGTAACAGTTTCTCTAAATTTAGAAAGTTTCTTGCCTGTAGCTACACTTTTTTTCCATTGCAGATTTGTAATTTCTCCTGCATTAACTTCGTTAGATAAATTTGCAGTTCCTATAATTAATAAACCTAAAACTAATGATAATAAAACTTTCTTCATTAATTTTACTTTATTGTTTTGATATTATCTATATTTGACAAGGAATTATCAAATTCACTAATATTTTCTCTTTTTGAAATTACCAATACCGAAATAATTAAAGCAATTATAAATACAATAGGAATTATAGTTATAATTGTAATTTTTGGATAAACTAGAAATAAATAAATTAAACTAAAAAGCAAAGACCTTAAAATTACTCCATATTTAAAAACAGAAATAATTGATAGTGAGTGTATTAAAAGTTTAAAAAAACTCATCTTAGTTGGTCCAAAATATCTCTCTCCTCTTATTGATGGTGTTGCAATTCTATCTACAGAGATTTTAGTAAGTGAGCCTGAAAAACTAGACCAAGTAGCTTTTTCATTAATCATTTTTTCAACAATTAATTTTGGCACACAAGTATAATTCCCAAACTTTATAGATTTGCCAGTAAATGTAAGTGTGATTATCTTGTGAATAAAATAACAAAATTTGAAAAAAATACTTTCTGATCTTTTAATTCTTTCACCAACTATAACTTTTTCTGGATTTTCAGACATTTTTTTAAGAAGTAACTTAATTTCTTCTGGTCTGTCCTCGCCATCTCCATCCATAGGTATAACGTAATCAAATTCTTCTTTATCAAAAATATGTTTTAATCCTGAAGCATTACATCTTGCGTGTCCTTTGTTGACTTTCATATTTATAATTTTTACTGAACTAAAATTATCTATGTTGGCAGAAATTTCTGGTCTATTCTCTGTTGATGCATCATTTACTATCATTGCTGAAAAATCATAGTCTAAATTAGAAATTTCTGAATTTATATTTTCCAAAACTTTAATCAATGACTGCCAATCATTATAGATTGGGATTAAAATTATTATTTTCATTAATTCCCAGAGCTTAAAAGTCTAAACAAAGATGCAAATATACCATGTCCTGAAAATTCTATAGCAATAACTATTATTGAAAAAAAAATTATTTTTTTCCATTTGTCATTTAAAAAATTATTCATTTATTATCTTTTATTTGTTTCCAATACATATCTCATCAATACACATAAAGTTAGTATAATTATTAAGTTTGTCTTTATCAACAATACCTTCCCAAACAGGTCTTGATTTTAAGTGGTAAGAAAGATTTCCAGCTTTCCATTCATTGCCTAAAACAACATTAATAGAATTATTAAAATCTTTATCCCACTTTTCTTGAATTTTTTTTGCTATTTCTTTTCCAGGATAATCAGTCCTTTTATCAGTTTGTTTTATTGAAACATAAGAGTAAGCAAAAGGAGAAAGAATAAACATAAATATAAATACCATCGCAAAATTATTTAATTTTTTTAAATTTATTTGAGTTTGAAATACATAAACCACCAAAACTCCAAAAAATAAATAAAAAGGCGTCATCCACATTGTTCGAATTTTAACTCCCATAATCATAGAAGTTAGAAAAACTAAAGCTATTGGGACAATGTTAATTGCTAACAAAAATAACAATTTTTTATCTTTAAAATTTAATTTTATTTTAAATTTACTGATCAAAATTAAAAGCATTATTATGAAAGGAGTTATTATTCCAATTTGTTTTACCAAAAATATTAAAGGATGAATTATATGATTTATAAAATTTTGTTCTCCTGATCCTGTTCTATGTAATCCATACATAATAGTTATATAATCATTTTGGGTTAGCCAAATTAAATGGGGTAATAAAACTATAAAAAATGGAATGATTGAAATGATGCATTTAAAGTCAATTTTCTTTTTATAAATCATATAAATTAAGAAAATATCCAGTGCTATACCTAAATAAATAAATAAGTATTTTGATAAAAATCCTAATCCAGCAAATA
>CACCZY010000036.1 GCA_902550635.1 uncultured Pelagibacteraceae bacterium | reverse complement strand
GCTCAAAGAGGAGAAAATGGCAAAGGTAAGAAACAAACAGGGAAAGGAGGTGCAGATCTTTATTTAAAAGTACCTATTGGTACACAATTATTTGAAGAAGACAATAAAACTTTGATTTATGACTTTAAAAAAGAAAATCAAAAGTTTACTGCAGCAATAGGGGGGAAACCTGGTTTAGGAAATACAAGATTTAAATCGTCAACCAATAGAGCTCCAAAAAAATTTACAAAAGGATCTTTAGGAGAAGAATTTTGGATTTGGCTTCAATTAAAAACAATTGCTGATATAGGAATTATTGGATTGCCAAATGCAGGTAAGTCAAGCTTGTTAGCTGCAATTACAAGTGCCACACCTAAAATTGCAAATTATAAATTTACAACAATTAATCCTAACCTTGGTGTTGCTACTTATGATGATAAAGAAATTACTTTAGCCGATATTCCAGGATTAATTGAAGGAGCACACAAAGGTGTTGGGCTAGGTATAAAATTTTTAAAACATATCGAAAGATGCAAAACTTTATTACATTTAATTGATATAAATAATGATAATTTAGTGGATTCATATAAACAAGTTAGAGAAGAGTTAAATAAATATAGTAAAGATTTAATTAAAAAAAATGAATTAATTGTTTTTAATAAGATAGATTTAATTGATAAAAAAGAATTAGAAGAAAAAAAGTATATATTTTCCAAAAAAATAAAAAAAAATACTCTAACTCTTTCAATATTAGATAAAAAATCAGTAAAAGAAATTAAATCTAAATTAATTAATTATGTATCTTAAAAATTCTAAAACTATTGTAATTAAAATAGGTTCATCATTACTAATAAATGAAAATAATATTATTAGAAAAAAATGGATATCTGAATTTATAAAAGATATTAAAGAATTATTAAAAGAAAGAAAAAAAATAGTTATAGTAAGCTCTGGCGCTATAGCTCTGGGATGTAAAAAATTAGGAATTAATAAAAAAAATTTAAAATTAGATAAAAGTCAAGCTATTGCATCAATTGGTCAGATTGAATTAATGAATTTATTTAAAAAAAATTTTAATTCAAAAAAAATAAATTTATCACAAATTTTACTTACTCTTGAAGATACCGAGCAACGAAGAAGGGCTATAAATGCTAAAAGAACATTTGATAATTTATTTGAATTAAATTTTGTTCCGATAGTAAATGAAAATGATAGCATTGCAACAAGTGAAATTAAATATGGTGATAATGATAGATTGGCCTCTAGAGTCGCTCAAATTCTAAATGCGGATTGTTTAATACTTTTATCAGATGTAGAAGGATTATACACAAAAAATCCAAAAATCCATAAAGATGGAAAATTAATTAAGGAGATAAAAAATATAGATACAAAAATTGAACAGGTTGCAAGAAAAAGTATTGGAATGCACGGTACTGGTGGAATGAAAACAAAAATTGATGCTGCAAAAATTTGCCAATTGTCTGGTTCTTACATGGTTATTGCAAATGGTTTATTAAACAGGCCAATCAAAAATATTTATCAAAAAAATAATTGTACATGGTTTTTACCAAAAATTTCTAAATTAGATGCAAGAAAAAAATGGATTATCAGCTCTATCTCACCAAAAGGAAAATTAATTGTTGATGATGGAGCAATAAATGCTCTTAAAAAAGGAAAAAGTTTACTAGCTGCAGGAATAATAAACATAGAAGGAAAATTTAATAAAGGTGATCATATTAAAATAATTGATAAAAATATGAATGAATTTGCTAGAGGTCTTAGCTCTTTTAATTCAAATGAAATATCAAAAATTAAAGGTCAACATTCAAATAGAATAAATGAAATATTAGGATATGTTACTAAATCAGAAGTAGTTCACAAAGATGATATGGTTGAAATTTAAATGAATAAATATTTAAGAAATATCGGTATTAATGCTCATAAAGCTTTTAAAAAAAAAATTGATACTAAAATTAAAAATAAAGTATTAGATAAATATGCCTATTTAATAAACAAAAATAAATTTAAAATTATTAATCAGAATAAAAAAGATGTATATTTTGCTAAGAAAAAAGGTCTAAAAGAAAACCTTATAAAAAGATTAAATTTAGATTTAAAAAAAATTGATCAAATAATTAAATCAATAAAAATTATTAGTAAATTAAAAGATCCAATAAACATAACGCTTTCTAAATGGAGAAGACCTAATGGTTTAAAAATAAAAAAAGTTTCTATTCCATTGGGAATTATTGGTATTATTTATGAGAGCAGGCCAAATGTCACATCAGATGTTTCAAGTTTATGCTTTAAATCAGGAAATTGTGTTATTTTAAGAGGTGGATCAGAAGCTTATTTCTCAAATAAAATATTAGCAAACTTATTTAGAAATGCTCTCAGAGCTAATAAAATTGATGCAAATTATATTCAATTTGTTGATAATAAAAACAGAAAATTAGTAGATATTTTACTTTCCAAAATGGAAAAATATGTAGATGTAATAATCCCAAGGGGTGGAAAAAATTTGGTAAAAAAAGTTCAGAAACTTTCGTCAATTCCAACAATTGGACATCTTGAAGGAGTTTGTCATACTTATGTTGATAGAGAAGCAAGTTTAAATTTATCTATAAAGATAATACGCAATGCTAAGCTTAGAAATACAAGCATATGTGGCGCAACTGAAACAATTTTAATTCATGAAAAAATTATAAAAAAATTTACAAATCCAATTTTAAAAAAGTTAGTTAACGAAAATTGTATTATTTTTGCAGATAAAAAAATCAAAAGAATATTTAAAGGTCATTCATTAATTGCTCGAGAAAAAAATTGGTCAAAAGAATACTTGTCAGCCAAAGTATCTGTTAAATCTGTAAAAAATGTTGTCGACGCAGTAAATCATATAAATAAATATGGAACAATGCATACAGATGCAATTATTACAAAAAATAAGAAAGTAGCAAACTACTTTTTAAAGAATGTTAAAAGCTCAATTGCAATGCACAATACTTCAACTCAATTTGCAGATGGTGGTGAATTTGGATTTGGTGGAGAAGTTGGCATATCAACAAATAAATTACCTCCACGAGGACCTGTAGGATTAAATCAGTTAATTAGTTATAAATATGAAGTTTACGGCTCAGGACAGATTAGAAAATAAATTGAAAAAAAAATTTAAAAAAAAATTAGGTATATTAGGAGGAACTTTTGACCCTGCTCATAAAGGTCATATTAAAATATCTGCAGAAGCAAAAAAAAAATTTAGGATAAATAAAATCATTTGGGCAATAACAAAACAAAATCCTTTCAAAAAAAAAAGCTTATTTTCTTTAAAAGAAAGAATTAAAATAGCAAAAAAAATAACTTCGAAACAAAAATTTATTGAAATTCTTTTTTTCGAAAAAAAAATTAAATCTAACAAAACCATAAAGTTAATTAATTATTTAAAAAAAAAATATAATAATACAGATATTTATTTTATTATGGGTGCAGATAATTTAATAAATTTCCACAAATGGTATGAATGGAAAAAAATATTATTGAAATCTAAAATTTTAGTATTTGATAGACATGGGTATAAAAAAAAATTAATGAAATCTTTAACTTTTAAGAAATTTAATAAAAAAAAGCTAGAATTTATTAGATTTAATAAAATTAATATTTCATCTTCTAAATTAAAAAAAATTTGATAATCTAAAAATAATTAATGGATAAAATTTCCCAATTAAAAAAAAAAATAATTCAAACTTTAGATTCAAACAAAGCTTTAGATATTATTGATATAGATTTAGCGAATAAATCTTCTATGGCTGATTTCATGATCATTGCTAGCGGTACTTCATCGAGACATATTCAAGCATTGTCGGAACAAGTTTTAGATATATTTAAAAAAAATGGAGTAATTAATTGTAAAATAGAAGGAAAAAATAGTAATGATTGGAAATTAATAGATGGAATCGACTTAATTGTACATATTTTTAATCCTGAAAAAAGAAAGTTTTATGAATTAGAAAAAATTTGGTCAGAGCTAATCCCTAAAGAAAAAGTAATAATATGAGAAAAATAATATTTAATTTATCATTTGTTATATTTTTAAGTTGTACGAGTTTTAGCTATTCAGCAAATGATGATATTTACAAAAAAATTGATTTATTTAGCGAAGTCTTAGAAAAAGTTAATGAAGAGTATGTAGATGAAGTAAACCAAAGTGAAATTATGGACTCTGCTATAAATGGAGTACTTCAATCACTTGATCCATATTCATCGTATATGAGCCCTGAAATGTTTGAGAATATGCAGACTGAAACTAGTGGAGAATTTGGTGGATTAGGAATTGAAGTAGGAATGGAAGCTGGAGTTGTTAAAGTAATTTCTCCTATAGATAATTCTCCTGCTTACAGGGTAGGTGTAAAAGCGGGCGACTACATAGTCAAAATTAATGATGTGCAGGTTCAAGGAAAATCTTTAAATGAAGCGGTAGAATTAATGAGAGGTCCTGTAAATTCAGATATAGAAATAACTGTAAGAAGACCTGGTACAAAAAAAGCTTTAATATTTAAAATAACTAGAGAAGTAATCAAAATTCAATCAGTTAAAACTAAGTTAATCGAAAATGTAGGCTATATTAGACTTACGGCTTTTAATGAAAATAGTAGCGAACAAATTAAAAAAAAAATTAAAGAATTCAAAAAAAATCAAAAAGTTAAAAATTATATATTAGATCTTAGAAATAATCCTGGTGGTCTATTATCTCAAGCAATAAAAATTTCTGATTTTTTTCTTGATGATGGAGAAATTGTTTCTACAAAAAGTCGAAAAAATTATGAAAATAGAAAATGGTTTGCAAAAAAAGGAGATTTAATTAATGGCAATACACTTGTAGTATTAATTAACTATGGCTCCGCATCAGCATCTGAAATAGTTGCAGGAGCACTTAAAGATCATAAAAGAGCAATACTTGTTGGTGAAAATACATACGGAAAAGGATCAGTACAATCTATAATACCAATGAAAAACAAAGGCGCCATTAGATTAACTGTTTCCAAATATTATTTGCCTTCAGGAGAATCGATATCAGAAGTAGGTGTTTCACCTGATATTGAAGTTGCTGAAAGCAATGATGATTTTAGAATAGATACAGATACTGACAATCAATTAAAGTTCGCATTAAAACTTTTAAAAGGTTAATTAATGAATAAAGAATTTAGCAACCTACCTTTAAGGAATGGAGTTGGAATAGTATTATTAAATAGCAAAAACAAAGTATTTGTTGCAAAAAGAATAGATAATCCAAAAAACTATTGGCAAATGCCTCAAGGAGGTATTGATGACGGAGAAGACAATTTAAAAGCAGCATTAAGAGAATTGAAGGAAGAAACGAGTATTAATAACGTAGAATTAATTAAAGAAATTGAAGGATATTTAACTTACAATCTGCCAAATAATTTATTAGGGATAATTTGGAAGGGCAAATTTAAAGGTCAAAAACAAAAGTGGTTTGTATTTAAATTTAATGGCAACGATAAGGAAATTAATTTAAAAACAAAAAAACCTGAATTTCTAGAATGGAAATGGACTGACTTAGAAAATATAACCGATACAGTAGTTGATTTTAAATTAGAAATTTATAAAAAAATTAAAGAAGAAGTTAAAAAAATTATTAATTGATATTTAATGATTTTAGAACATCTATCTTCTGGTTAATTAAAAATTTTTCTTGGTCACCAAGATTTTCATTATTTAAAATTTTTTCAGCATTTTTTAAAGAGTTTTCAATATTGTTTTTTTTCATATTTTTAATGTTATGTATAGAACTTGTTAATATAGACAAAGAATTATCTTTAAACTCCATTATTCCATCTTCAATATAATATTTTTCTTCTTCATTTTTCTCTAAAATCGTTATTATACCAGGTTTAAGAAATGATATAATTGATATATGATCTTTTAATATTCCTATATCTCCTTCATATCCAGGAACTACAATTTCGGTGACATTATCTTTAGAAATAAATGATTTGTCAGGATTTATTATCTCAACTTTGAATTCTTCACTCATTATGCTGCTGCTTCTTTTGCCATTTTTTCAGCTTTTTCAATTGCTTCCTCTATAGTTCCTACCATATAAAAAGCGGCTTCAGGCAAATGATCATATTCACCTTTACAAATTGCATCAAATCCCTTTATAGTGGACTCTAAGTCAACAAGCTTACCTGGTGAACCCGTAAATACCTCTGCCACAAAGAATGGTTGAGAAAGAAATCTTTGAATTTTTCTAGCTCTAGCTACTGTTAGCTTGTCCTCTTCTGATAGTTCATCCATACCCAGAATTGCAATAATATCTTGTAAAGATTTATAAGTTTGAAGCACTTTTTGAACTTCTCTTGCAACTCTATAATGTTCGTCTCCAACTATTCTTGGATCTAAAATTCTAGATGTAGAATCTAAAGGATCAACTGCTGGATAAATTCCAAGTTCAGCAATCTGTCTGGATAGTACTGTTGTTGCATCCAGGTGTGAAAAAGATGTTGCTGGCGCTGGATCAGTTAAATCATCTGCAGGCACATATATTGCTTGGACAGATGTTATTGACCCTTTGTTGGTTGTTGTAATTCTCTCTTGTAAATTCCCCATATCAGTTGCTAGAGTAGGTTGATATCCTACTGCAGAAGGAATTCTTCCTAGTAATGCAGAAACTTCTGATCCTGCTTGAGTAAATCTAAAAATATTATCTACAAAGAAAAGTACATCTTGTCCTTCTTGATCTCT
>CACCZY010000035.1 GCA_902550635.1 uncultured Pelagibacteraceae bacterium | reverse complement strand
TCTATATAAATATCCTACATCTGACAATATTTTATTGTTTGGTTGTTTTCCATTAGTTAAACTTTCTACAACATGATTAAATACTCTTAATGATTTATTTGCCCTAGATAAAGTTAGCTCTTTGTATGAAACTCTTCCAACTTCTTGTTTAGGAACATTAATTTTAAGTCTATTTATATCTTTCTTGCTAGGAATCCCGTCATGTAAAACAAAAGCTGCATCCCACTTAGTTGCAATAACTCTATCTGATCTTTCATCATCACTTAAAGCATTTGCAAAACATATTAATGAATATATTCTTTTATTTTTTTTTAGTGAATAAACAGCTTCACCATATCCATTTTCATCAAGATCAAATAAATCTCTATTAAATTCCCAGTTTTTAAATTCTTCAAGAAATGATCTAAGAAAAGAAATTTTAGATTGATGAAATGATCCTAGTCTAGATAATTTCATTATAATATTTGGATCTCTTAATTCAATTTGCATTTAAATTTTTTTATAAAAATTAAACCAGTTATTTCCTAAAATTCCATTAATTTCTTTCTCATTGAAACCAACTTTTTTTAAGCCATTTTCTAAGTTTTTAAATCCTCTAGCATCTTCAAACCATTTAGGTTGTTTTGGAAAGCCTGATTTATTTTTTGAACCTTCTCCATAATTTTTATTTTTTGCCCATGTTCCGTTTCTCATCCATTCAACAACAGAATCTGGTTGGTTTAAGCAAAGATCAGATCCTATTCCAATTTTTTCTACTCCCATCAGATCGGCCGTTCTGGCTGTCATTTCGCAGAAACTTTCAAGGGTGCAATTTGTGTTATCTTTCAAATGATGAGGATAAAGTGACAGACCGAGCATTCCATCATTATTAGACAAGGTTTTTAATAATTGATCAGATTTGTTTCTTTTTGCCTGATGCCAAAAAAAAGGATTTGCATGCGTAATTGCTATTGGCTTTTCACTAATTTCGATTGCATCATAAGTACTTTTTTCTGCTGAATGAGACATATCAATAACAATACCAACTCTGTTCATTTCTTTAATTACCTCTTTTCCAAAATTTGTTACTCCACTATCTAATTTTTCATAACAACCTGTTGCTAACAAAGACTGGTTATTATAGGTCAATTGCATAAATCGACATCCATGTTCATGAACTTTTTCTACTAAACTAATATCATCTTCTATTGGTGAACAGTTTTGAAAACCAAAAAAAATAGCTGTTTTATTTTCTTTATTTGCTTTCTCAATATCTTTAAAGCTTTTGCCTAAAAAAATTATATCTGAATTTTCTTTAAAAAAAGTGTCCCATTCTTTAATTTTATTCAATAATTCATTATAATCTTCGTGGTAAACAATTGTCACATGAACTGCATCTAATTTAGCTTCTCTATTTATTTGAAAAACCTCTCTGGTCCACTTACAATACTGAAGATTATCAATCTTATATTTCATTAGATTAAATATATATTAGTAGTAAATTTTTTGATATTAAAAGATACAAATGTCTCAGAAAAAAAATACATATAAAGTTTCAATTATAATGGGTAGTCAATCTGATTATTCTACTATGAAACACTGTAAGAAAGTTCTGGACATTCTAAAAATCAAAAGCGAAACAAACATAATATCAGCACACAGAACTCCTAAAAGACTGTTTAAATTCGCAGAAAATGCAGAAAAAAATAAGATTTCAGTTATAATTGCAGGAGCAGGTGGTTCAGCTCATTTGCCGGGAATGATTGCAGCCATTACAAAAATTCCTGTTATTGGGGTACCAATAGAGAGTAAAAAGTTAAAAGGTCTAGATAGTTTACTTTCAATTGCACAAATGCCAAAAGGAATTCCTGTTGGAACTGTTGCAATCGGAAAAGATGGTGCAATCAATTCAGCTTTATATGCGGCATCAATAATTGCATTGAATGATATTAAAGTAAGAAGAAAACTAGATCTTTGGAGAAAAAAACAAACAAAATCTGTAAAACTAAAACCTAGATAAAATGGCGCAGATTACTCTAGGAATAATCGGAGGCGGGCAACTAGGTAGTATGCTTGCAAATGCAGCAAAAAAATTAAATATAAAAACAATTATATTTTGTGACGATCAAAACGCACCTGCTAAAAATTACACTGATAAATTTATCTACAGCGATTACAGTGATGGAGAAAAAATAAAACAATTTTTAGAGTTAGTTGATGTAATCACTTTTGAATTTGAAAATATTCCTTTTGATTCATTAAATTTAATGAATAATCAAAAAAAAGTTTTGCCTAAACCGGAAATAATTAAAATTTTACAAAATCGTCTATTAGAAAAAGATTTTCTAAATAATTTAAACATTGTAACTACAAAATATGTTTCGATCAAAAAAAAAGAAGATTTAGAAAATAATCAAAATTTATTACCTGGCATTTTAAAAACTTCTACATTAGGATATGATGGAAAGGGTCAATTTAAAATTTTTAGTTTAAATGATTTAAAATCGATCAATATTGATTTTAAAAATGAATATATTTTAGAAAAGTTAATTAAATTAAAAAAAGAAATATCTGTAGTTATAACTAGATTTGAGAAACATAAATATGAAATTTACGAACCAATAGAAAATTATCATGAAGATCAAATTCTAAAAAATTCAAAAATTCCTGCAGATATAAATAAAGATATTGTAGATTGTTCTCTAAACTGGGCAAAATTAATAGTAGAGAAATTAAACTATATTGGCACTTTATGTGTTGAGTATTTTTTAGATCAAAATGAAAATCTATATGTAAATGAAATTGCTCCAAGAGTTCATAATTCTGGGCATTTAACAATTAATTCTCATAACATAAGCCAGTTTGAAAATCATATTAGAGCAGTTTGTGGTCTAGAAAAAATTGAAACAAAAAAGATATATAATGCTGAAATGTTAAATATTTTAGGTAATGATATTGTTAAATATAGATCAAAAAAGCATGAAGATAATGAATATTTCTTTGATTATTTAAAAAAAGATATTAAAGAAAAAAGGAAAATGGGTCACATTACAAAAGTGTTTAAATAACAAATAATAACTTTTGTATAAAAATATTAATGAAAAATTTATTTATTTTCTTGCTAGTAATTTTTGTTTATAACGATTATTCACTTGCTATGGAAAAAAAACCTTATCATCACTTACCTAATGGTACTTTTAGAAACCCTGAAGGTTCTCCTGAAAGAAATATGTCTTTTAACTGGAGTTATAAAATATTTAATAAAGAAAAAAAAAAACTTAATATGGAAATTCCTGATGACCATGTAGTAAATAAAAATGTGGTTTTAAAGAATCTTAATAAATATAAAAATGACGATTACGTAGCTTGGATAGGTCATGCAACATTTTTAATTAAACTTGGTGATACAACTATAATCACAGATCCTGTTTTTGAAAAAAATATGGGGCCTCTTATATTTGGTCCAAAAAGATATGTTGATCCTGCTATTGATCTTAAGGAAATACCAGAAGTTAATTTATTTTTATTAACACACAATCATTATGATCATCTAAGTACAAGAACTATACAAAAATTTCCTTTTAAAAAAGCTAAGGTTTTAGCCCCTCTTAAACTTGGAAAGTATTTTAAAAGAAATGGATATGCGGATGTAAACGAGATGGATTGGTATGATGAAATAAAAGTAAATGATTTAAAAATTACTTTTTTACCTGCGGTTCATTGGTCTAAGAGAAGTTTATGGGACACAAATAAGACTTTGTGGGGAAATTTTTTAATTGAATATAAAAATAAAAAAATATTTTTTGCTTGTGACACAGGATATGGAAATATTTATAAAGAATTGGGAAAAAAATACGGCCCTATAGATTTAACTTTTATAAATATAGGGGCGTATAACTTCTATCCTATGTCGCCACAAAAAGATAAATCGACTTATCACACAAATCCTGAAGAAGCACTTAATATTGGTCAAGATTTAAAAAGTAAAAAAGTATTAGGTATGCACTGGGGAACTGTAGTGTTATCTTTAGAACCTATATTTGATCCTCCAAAACGTTTCAAAAATGCTTCAAATCAATATGGATATCATGTTGATGATGCAATTATCTTTAAAATAGGGCAATTAGAATTATTAGAAAATATTATAAAATGAAATCTGTTGAAGGAAATTTTGACGATCCACAGGTAAACGAATTATTAAAAAAACATTTTGTTGAATTAAGATCTGTTTCTCCAGCAGGAAGTACGCACGTATTAGACATTGCTGGTCTAAAAGATCAAACTATTAAATTTTGGAGTTTATGGGAAGGTAATGAATTAATGGGTTGTGGAGCATTAAAATTTTTAAATGATGCTCATGGTGAATTTAAATCAATAAGAGTGGTTGATAAATTTAAAGGAAAAGACAAAGGCATAAAAATAATAAATCACTTAATTGAACAAGCTTCTAAACTAGGAATAAAAAAATTAAGTATTGAAACAGGATCAGGAGAATTTTTTAAACCAGCCAGAAAACTTTTCAAAAAATGTGGATTTAAAGATTGCAAACCATTTGCACATTACAAAGAAGATCCCAATTCTTGTTATATGAATTTATCATTAGATAAATAATTTACAATTTTTAGTTGAACTCAGATTGATCAATTAGTTATTGCAAATTAAATATAATTAAAATTAAATAGTAACAATGATAAATAAGAATAAACCTTATCAACAAACAAATGATGAAAAAGAAACTGCTTTATTTATTGGCGTTGCTTTCGTTTTAGTGTGTGTTGTTGGTGTTTATTTGAATTTCTAAATATTTATTTATATATTTCGTCAACCTCAACACCGTAAGCTTCTACTAATTTATTATTCTGATTGGCTATACCCATAACATCAATCATTTCTTTAATCATCTCATCTGTTGCACCTTTTTTCTTTGCAGCAGCTGTATGAGATTTAGTACAATACTCACAACTATTTGTCATAGAAACAGCAACATAAATTAGTTCTTTAGTTACAGAATCTAATGCACCGGCCTTCATAACTTGTGATGTTGAATTCCAAGTTCTTTCTAAAGTTTTTGGACTGTTAGCAATATATTTCCAAAAATTTGGAACTTCTGTAATTTTTCTTGCATTTTTTATCTCATCAAAAACTTCTTTAACTTTTCCTGTAGCTTCTTTTTCTGATATTGGTTTAAACATTGGCATTTTTCCTCCTTAGTTATAAATTGATTCTATTTTTGGCATTAATGTTAGTAATTCTTTTGTATAATCATGTGATGGATTTTTAAATAACTCTTCAGTTTTTGAAATTTCACAAAGCTTTCCATTTTTTAATACTGCTATTCGATCACACATTTGTCTTACCACTGGCAAATCATGACTAATAAATAAGATTGTCAAATTTAATTGCTCTTGTAAATCTTTCAATAAATTTAATATTTGTGCTTGAATACTCACATCTAGCGCAGAAGTTGGTTCATCACATACTAATAATCTTGGTTGCGTTGCAAGAGCTCTTGCGATTGATATTCTTTGTCTTTGACCTCCTGAAAATTCATGAGGATAACGTTCTGCAGATTGTTGGGTTAGTTCAACGGATTCTAATAAATCATAAATATAACTGTCTAAATCATTAGAACTAATTAAAGGGTTGTGAAGCTTTATAGGTTCTGAAACTATATCTTTAACTTTTAATCTTCCATTTAATGATGAATAAGGGTCTTGAAATATCATTTGAATTTGTTTTCTAAATTTCATCATTTCTTTATTACTTTTAATTTTTGTTATACAAACATTATCAAAATCAATATCACCGGTGCTTGGGCTATATAAATTAACAATCATTTTTGCTATTGTTGATTTTCCACTGCCGCTTTCACCAACCAATCCAAATGACTCTCCTTCTTTTATATTAAATGATACATCATCTACAGCCATTACAGAGTTTTTGGTGCTTTCTATAAAAAAACTATCGTCAAATGTTTTGCTTAAATTTTTGACTTTAATTAAATCCTGATCAATTATTTCTTTTTTTGTCCATCTGTTTAAAATTTTTATATTGGTTTCGCCCTGATTTTTATTTTCCTTTTCAATAATTTTGAATCTATTAATTTTTTTATTTGTAGGAGGAACTGAACTTACAAGTGCTTTTGTATAAATCTCTTTAGGTTTAGTTAAAATTTCTTTCGTAGGCCCTATTTCCACAAGATTTCCATTTTTCATTACTGCTACTCTGTTTGTTGTCTCTGAGATGACGCCCATATCATGGGTAATTAATATTACTGCTAAATTTCTCTCTTTAGTTAGTCTTTTAATTAAATCTAAAATTTGTGATTGTATTGAAACATCTAACGCAGTAGTTGGTTCATCAGCAATTAAAAGCTCGGGTTCACAACAAAGGGCTAAAGAGATAACAACTCTTTGTCTCATGCCACCTGAAAATTGATGGGGATAATTATTAAATCTAGTTTCAGCATCTTTAATACCAACTTCTTTTAACAATTTAATAGCTTTATTTTTTGCTTCTTCTGTACTTAAGTTTAAATGAGTTTGAATTGTTTCAATTAATTGTTCTCCTATTGTAAGTATAGGATTAAGAGATGTTTGAGGATCTTGAAAAATCAAACCTATTTTTTTTCCTCTTAGTTTAAGAATATTTTCAGGATTTTCATAAATATCGGTTCCATCTAGTATTATTGATCCACCAGATACTTTGCCTGGTTCATCAATAAGATTTATAATTGCGTTGCCAACTGTACTTTTGCCTGATCCAGATTCACCAACTAATCCTAAAATTTCCCCCTTACTAACTTCTATATTAACTTTTTTAGCTGCATAGACAGTTTCTCTTCTCATTTTATAATCAACACTTAAATTTTGTATTTTTAAAAAACTCATTAATTTAATTTTGGATTAAGTGTATCTCTCATCCAATCTCCTAATAGATTAATTGAAAACGCTAAAATAACTAAAAAAATTGCTGGAAAAAATGTTATCCACCATTCACCAGAAAATAAAAAATCATTACCAAGTCTAATCAATGTTCCTAAAGAAGGTGTTGTCGGTGGAACACCTACTCCTAAAAAACTTAGTGTCGCTTCAGCTATTATTGCAAGCGCAAGTCCTATTGTTCCAATTACAAGAACTGGTCTCATTATATTTGGTAAAATATGTTTAAACATAATAATTAAATTTGAAACTCCAATAATTGTTGAGGCAGAAACGTAATCTTTATTTTT
>CACCZY010000034.1 GCA_902550635.1 uncultured Pelagibacteraceae bacterium | reverse complement strand
AATCTCTAATTGCATACTCAACTTTTTTTCCTACTATTCCTCTAAGTATTGGTTTCATTTTTCTTGTACTTGAACGAATACTTTTATTTATAGATTTAACTTTCATTATAGGATCAACTTTTTTTTTTGGCTCTTTGCTCATAAATTATTTTTTTTCCTCTGGTGGTTTTGCAGCTGCAGATTCTTGCTGTGCTTTTTTATCAGCAGGTGTATGACCAGAAAATTGTCTTGTAGGTGAAAATTCTCCGAATTTATGACCAACCATATCTTCAGAAACAGTTATGGGTATGAATTTTTTTCCATTATATATAAGAAAACTAACACCAACAAAGTCAGGAATAATTGTTGATTTTCTTGACCATGTTTTTATTGGTTTTTTATTAGTTTCATTTTTTTGTATTTCAACTTTTTTTATTAAGCTTTCTTCTACAAATGGTCCTTTCCACACTGATCTAGCCATAATAATTAACCTTTTCTCTTTCCTCTTCTTCTAATTATATATTTATCTGTTCTTTTATTATCTCTTGTTTTAAGTCCTTTGGCTGATTGACCAGTTCTTGAAACTGGATGCCTACCGCCAGCAGATTTTCCTTCACCACCACCATGAGGGTGATCAACTGGGTTCATTACGACTCCTCTAGTATGCGGCCTAATTCCTAACCATCTTGATCTACCTGCTTTTCCAATTTTGATATTTTTTTGATCTGGGTTTGATACAACACCAATTGTAGCTTTTGATCTTGAGTCTATTTTTCTAATTTCTCCAGAAGACATTTTTATAATTGTATAATTTCCGTCTGTTCCTGAAATTGTAACTGAATTACCTGCAGATCTTGCGATTTTACCACCTCCCCCAGGGATAATTTCAACATTATGAACTTGCATTCCAGAAGGAATATTTTTCAACTGCATACAGTTACCATTTTTGATTTCACATTTTTCACCATTTTCAATTTTGTCTCCGACAGTAATTCCTTGTGGTGCAATATAATAAGATTTTTTATCTTTGTTATCTTTAACTAAAATTATATGAGACGATCTGTTAGGATCATATTCAATTCTTTCAACTTCAACTGTTGATTTTCCTGTTCTGTAAAAATCAATATTTCTATATCTTTGTTTATGTCCTCCGCCATGGTTTCTTGAAGTTATTCTTCCAAAATTATTTCTACCTTTTGATGCTTTTTTAGATGAAGTTAGTGGTTTGTAAGGTTTGCCTTTCCATAAATTTGACTTACTAACAAGTATAGTACCTCTAGTAGATTTTGTGTATGGCTTGAATGTTTTAAGTGACATATTAAATTATACTCCTGTCGTAAGATCAATATTTTGACCTTTTTTTAAAGTAATTATAGCTTTTTTATATCCTTTTTTTTTTACTTTTCTTCCTCTAGTAAATTTCAATCTAGATTTTTTATTTATTATGTTAATTTTAACAACATTAACTTTAAATATTTTTTCTACACTTTTTTTTAAACTTTTTTTGTTAGAATTGAATGGAACTTTAAAACTGATTTTATTTAAAGATGATAGATTTGTTGATTTCTCTGTTATTATAGGAGATAAAATTCTATCATAAAGATGTATTTTATTTTGATTATTCATATTTTTTATCTAATTCTTTTAAAGATGTTTCTGTAAAAATTGTTTTATTATATTTAATTAAATCGTAGGAACTAAAATGATTAACATCAGTAATTTTGATATTAGGTATATTTTTTACTGACTTATATATTTTTTCTTTTGAATTTCTGTCAAATATTAATAATGCATTTTTTGCGTCATATTTTTTCAAAATTTCAAACATTTTTTTAGTTTTATTAATTTCTGATTTAAAATCTTCAAAAACTAAAAGATTTTTAGTTTTATGCTTATTTGATATAATGGCTGATACACTGGTTTTTTTTTCATGCTTATTAAGTTTTCTAATTTTATAGGATGATTCCCCTTTTGGACCATGAGCAACACCTCCTCCAACAAATATGGGGGCTTTCCTACTTGCGTGTCGTGCATTACCGGTTCCTTTTTGTGCATATATTTTTGCTGTAGATCCTATAATTTCGTTTTTTTGCTTAGTTTTAGCTTTTCTTCCTTTGAAATTTGCATTTTGTCTATAGATAACATTTTGTATTAATTTATCATAATTTTTATCACTAAAAATTTTACCTGCAATTTCAAAAGTTTCTTTTTTTCCTGTTAGATTTATTTTATCAATTTTCATAAATTATTTTTTTTTCTTTTCTGGTATTTTTTTTTGTTTTTCTAAAATTTCAATTTTTTCTTTCATATTAAGTTTAGATATATTTTTTATAGATTTTTTGACCATTACTTCTGTATTTTTTGAACCTGGTATTGATCCTTTAATAAACAACAGGTTATTTTCAACGTCCGATCTGATTATTTCTAAATTTTGCATTTTTCTAATTTTACTACCCATGTGTCCTGCCATTTTTTTACCTTTAAATACTTTGCCGGGATCCTGTCTTTGACCAGTAGATCCATGTGATCTATGTGATACAGAGACACCGTGAGTAGCTCTTAATCCTGAAAAATTATGTCTTTTCATAACACCTGCAAATCCTTTACCAATAGTTCTAGACTGAACATCTACAAACTTAACTTCATTAAAAATTTCAATTCCAAACTCATTTCCTTCTTTATATTTATTTGTATCTATCACTCTAAATTCCTTTAGTTTTTTCTTTGGTTCTGTATTTTTTTTTGTAAAAAAACCCTTCATTTGCTTTGTAAGTTTTGATTGTTTAGTTTTTCCAAAACCAATCTGAACAGCTGAATATCCTCTTTTATCTTTTTCTATTACATTTATTATTCTACCTTTTTCAAATTTAATAACAGTTACAGGAACTGATTGCCCTGTATTATAGAACTCTCTTGACATTCCAATTTTTTTTCCAATTAATCCAATTTCACTCATAATAATTTAATTATATTTTTATCTCTACATCTACACCTGATGCTAAATCTAATTTCATTAAAGCCTCAACAGTTTGTGGAGTAGGTTCAATTATATCTATTAATCTTTTGTGAGTTCTTGACTCAAATTGTTCTCTACTTTTTTTATCAATATGTGGAGATCTTAAAACTGTATATTTTTCTATTTTTGTAGGTAAAGGTATTGGACCTTTGATGTTAGCACCTGTTCTTTTAACAGTGCTTACGATCTCAGCTGTTGATTGATCTAATATTTTATTATCGTATGCTCTAAGTTTAATTCTTATATTTTGTTTATCCATAAATTATGCCATTTTTTTTGTTACTTCATCTTGTACATTTTGTGGTACTTTGTCGTAGTGATCAAAAAACATTGAGTATTGCGCTCTTCCTTGTGACATTGATCTTAAATTATTTATATAGCCAAACATATTAGCTAAAGGAACCATTGCAGTTATAACAGTAGCATTTCCTCTTTGCTCTTGTGTATTAATTTGACCTCTTCTGCTATTCAAATCTCCAATAACATCTCCCATATAATCTTCTGGGGTAACAACTTCAACTCTCATGATAGGTTCTAATAATTTTAATGTTGCTTTTTGACATGCTTCTTTAAAGCACTGTCTTGATGCTAGTTCGAAAGCTAAAACACTAGAGTCTACATCATGATGTAATCCATCAATAATAGTAACTTTATAATCTATAATAGGAAATCCCGCTAATATTCCTGTATCAGATACTGATTCTATTCCTTTTTCAACACCAGGAATAAATTCCTTAGGTATAGCGCCCCCTTTAATTTTACTTTCAACTTCTCTTCCCTTTCCAGGTTCAAGGGGTTCTATTGATAGTTTAACTCTTGCAAATTGTCCCGCTCCACCGCTTTGTTTTTTATGAATATAATCAGCTGTTGCATTGCCTAATATTGTTTCCCTATAAGCAACTTGTGGAGCTCCTATATTTGCTTCAACTTTAAATTCTCTTTTCATTCTATCAACAATTATATCTAAATGTAATTCTCCCATTCCTTTAATTATAGTTTGTCCAGATTCTTCATCTGAAGTTACTCTAAATGAAGGGTCTTCTTTTGCTAAACGACCTAAAGCTTCTCCCATTTTTTCTTGATCACCTTTAGTTTTTGGTTCAACGGCAATTTCTATGACTGGATCAGGAAATTCCATTGGTTCCAATAAAATTGGATTTTCTTCGTTAGCCAAAGTATGTCCTGTAATTGTGTGTTTTAAACCAGCTAAAGCAACTATATCTCCAGTATTTGCCTCTTTAATATCCTCTCTGGAATTAGCATGCATTAAAAGCATTCTTCCTACTCTTTCTTCTTTATCTTTAGATGTGTTGTAAATTCCAGTACCTGATTTTATTGTACCAGAATATATTCTAATAAAAGTTAGTGAACCTACAAATGGATCGTTTGCTACTTTAAATGCTAATGCCGAAAAAGGTGCTGTATCTTCAAATTTCATTTCTAATTCATCTTCTGATCCTGGTTTAGTGCCTTTAATTGACCCGATGTCTTCAGGGCTTGGTAAATAATCTACAACAGCATCTAATAATGGCTGTACTCCTTTATTCTTGAATGCTGATCCTGTTAAAACAGGCACAAAATCAAATTTTAGACAACCTTTTCTTATGCATTTAATAATATCTTTTTCTGGTATTTCTTTACCATTCAAATAATCTTCCATTAATTTTTCATCTTGTTCAACAGCTGTTTCAAGTAATTCCTGTCGATATTTATTTGCACTTTCTTTTAGATCATCAGGTATATCAACAATTTCAAAATCAGCGCCCAATGACTCATCTTTCCAAATAATTGCTTTCATTTTGATTAAATCTACAATTCCTTTAAGGGAAGATTCTATTCCAACAGGTATTTGAGTAACCAATGGTTTGGCCCCTAACCTATCTTTTATCATATCAACGCACATAAAAAAATTAGCACCAGTCCTATCTAACTTGTTTACAAAACATATTCTTGGCACTTTATATTTGTCAGCTTGCCTCCAAACTGTTTCAGATTGTGGTTCAACACCAGCAACACCATCAAATACAGCAACTGCTCCATCAAGAACTTTTAAAGATCTTTCAACTTCAATAGTAAAATCTACATGCCCAGGAGTATCAATAATGTTAATTCTATGATCTCTCCAAAAACATGTAGTTGCTGCTGATGTAATTGTAATTCCTCTTTCCTGTTCCTGTTCCATCCAATCCATGGTTGCTGCACCATCATGTACTTCACCAATTTTATGACTCTTTCCTGTATAATAAAGTATTCTCTCTGTTGTAGTTGTTTTGCCAGCATCGATATGTGCCATTATTCCTATATTTCTATATTTATCTAATTTATGAGTTCTAGGCATAATTTTTTACCATCTAAAATGAGCAAAAGCTTTATTTGACTCAGCCATTTTATGGGTGTCCTCTTTTTTTTTTATTGCTAAACCTTTGTTTTGATAAGCATCAAATATCTCATTAAAAATTTTATCTGCCATTTTTTTATTTTTTCTTTTTCTTGAAGCATCTATCAACCATCTAAGAGCTAATGCTTGGGACCTTTTGGCTTTTACCTCAACCGGAACCTGATAGGTTGCTCCACCAACTCTTCTAGATCTAACTTCTACAGTTGGTTTAATATTACTAATTGCTGCGTTAAAAATATTTATAGGCTCTTCTTTACCTTTTGACTTCAACTTATCTAATGCGTCATAAACAATTTTTTCTGCAACAGTTTTTTTTCCATCATACATTATAGAGTTTATTAATTTAGGAAGAACATTTGATTTAAATTTGTAATCAACTACAGGAATTTTTTTTGGAGCTCTTTTCTTTCTTGACATTTTTATTTACCTTTTTTTGCTCCATATTTAGATCTTTGTTGTTTTCTTGCAGTCACACCTTGTGTATCTAAATTTCCTCTTAAAATATGATATCTAACACCAGGAAGATCTTTAACTCGACCACCACGAATTAAAACTACTGAGTGTTCCTGCAAGTTATGACCTTCGCCTGGAATATATGAAGTTACTTCATGACCATTGGATAATCTTACTCTTGCAACTTTTCTTAGTGCAGAATTAGGTTTTTTAGGTGTTGTTGTATATACTTTTACACAAACTCCTCTTTTTTGAGGTGATTTTTCAAGAGCGGGAACTTTATCCCTTGATTTTTGTTTTACTCTTTTTTTTTTTAATAACTGGTTAATAGTAGGCATAAAATTTTATATTTTTGGAAAGAAATAGCTGACTTTATTTTTTATCTTATTGGCAGCGTTTAGTGCAATAAAGCACTACATTCCAACCAAAATCACCGCCAAAATACATAAGAAATGAATTTTGTCAATTCAAAATTGTATATATTAAGTTAGTTTATTGTTGATTTACCTGAGTTTTTGAACTTTCGAGACTTTCTTGAGTTTCTTGATTGGCTATAAATTCTTTATCGTCTTCTAATGCTTTCTTATTCCATTTACTTTTTATAACACCGGTTCCTGCTGGAACAAGTCTTCCAACTATTACATTTTCTTTTAAACCTGATAACTTATCGACTTTTCCTCTAATAGCTGCATCAGTTAAAACTCGGGTTGTTTCTTGAAATGAAGCAGCTGAAATAAATGATTCTGTTTGGAGAGATGCTTTAGTAATTCCCATTAATACTCTTTCTCCAACAGCTGGTTTTTTGCCTTCTGATTTTAGCTTATCATTAACTTCACTAAATTTTATCCTATCAATAATTTCACCAGGCAAATATTTAGAGTCACCAGAATTTTTTATTTCAACTTTTTTAAGCATTTGTCTTAAAATTGTTTCTATATGTTTGTCATTTATAACTACACCTTGTAACCTATAAACTTCTTGGACTTGATTAACAAAATAATCTGTTAACTCTTCAATTCCAAGAATTCTTAATATATCATGAGGTGCAGGACTCCCGTCTAATAAATATTCGCCTTTTCTAATTGCTTCACCTTGATTAAAATTTATATGTTTCCCTTTTGGAATTAAATAATTTGATGCTTCACCACTTTCTGGCTGTATACTAACTTTTTGTTTACCTCTAACTTCTTTACCAAATAATACTTTGCCATCATTTTCCGCAATAATTGCGCTTTCCTTTGGTCTTCTTGCCTCAAATAGTTCAGCAACTCTTGGCAACCCTCCTGTAATATCTTTAGTTTTTGATGTTTCTTTTGGAAGTCTAGCTATTACGTCACCAGCATGAATTTTTTGACCATCTTTTACAG
>CACCZY010000033.1 GCA_902550635.1 uncultured Pelagibacteraceae bacterium | reverse complement strand
ATTAAAATGATATCAGATAAAGAAATAATTTGTCCTAATAATTTATTAGATCATGCTCATAAAAAAAAAGGTGTAACAGCTGGAATAGTGAATGCCGGAAAACCTTTGCCGATGTTGTCTGCAATAGATGCAATTAAAGAAGATTTAATTGTCCCTATTTTTATTGGAGATAAAGAAGAAATTATTAAATGTGCAGAAAATTTAAAATTTGACATTTCAAATTTTGAAATTGTTCACGAACCTATTGAAAATAATACAGCTAAAGTTGCAGCTAAACTCGCATCAAAAAAAAAAATTAAAATAATTATAAAAGGTCATATTCACACAGACGTTTTAATGAAAGAAGTTTTAAAAAGAGAATATAACTTGCATGGAAAAACTAGATTAAGTCATATTTGGCATATGACATTAAATAAAGATGATAAGCCATTGATAATTACAGATGGTGCTCTTAATGTTTTACCCAATGTTAAAACAAAAATACATATTCTTAAAAATGTTATAGATTTTAGTAATAGAATAGGAATTGAAAGACCCAAGGTTGCTATTCTTTCTGCAACCGAAGAAATTTTAGATAGTATGCAAAGTTCTTTAGATTCAAAAGAAATTACTGAAATTGCAAAAAAAGAAAATTTAAATGCTGATGTTTTTGGACCACTTGCATTTGACAATAGTATTTCAAAAAAATCTGCTGCTATTAAAGGAATAAAAAATTCAGTTTCTGGTCAGGCAGATGTGTTGTTAGTTCCTAATATTGAAACAGGAAATGCTCTAGTAAAAATGATGATTTATTTTATGGGTGCATGTGCAGCAGGTGTTGTAGTTGGTGGAAAAGTTCCTGTGGTTATTACAAGTAGATCTGATGATCCACCTGCAAGACTTGCTTCGATAGCTGCGGCAGTAGTTGCATTAGATTAATTTTTGCTTTAAAAGATTTAAAAATTTTAGATGACTATTAAATACTTAAAAAAATCACCCAAAACTTCATCGACAGATGATTTAAAAACAAGAGAAATTGTACAAAAACTTCTTAATGATTTAGAAAAATCGAAAGAAGATGGGTGTAAAGAACTAACAAAAAAATTTGATAAATATGATGGTGAAATTATTGTTTCAAAAGAAAAAATTGAAGATATTAAAAAATCGTTAGACCAAAAAACTAAAGATGATATTAAATTTTCTTACGATAGAGTAAGGAAATTTGCTGAGGCACAATTAAAAAATTATGGTCAAGATTTTGAAGTAGAGCTTTCAAAAGGTTTATACGCAGGACAAAAATTAATTCCTGTTAATACTGCAGGATGTTATGTTCCTGGTGGAAGATATGCTCATATAGCTTCTGCTGTAATGAGTGTAACTACGGCTAAAGTTGCAGGAGTAAAAAATATAATTGCTTGCAGCCCACCAAAAGAAGGTGTTGGTGCACATCCAGCTATAATTTATACAGCTAATTTATGTGGAGCAGATGTGATTTTAAATCTTGGGGGTGTTCCTGCAATAGCTGCAATGACTTATGGAATGTTTGGAAATTCACCTGCCGATATATTAGTAGGTCCTGGAAACCAATTTGTAGCTGAAGCAAAAAGAATACTCTATGGAAAAGTTGGAATAGATTTATTTGCAGGTCCAACAGAAATAGCAGTTATTGCTGACGAAACTGCAGACTCAGAAATTGTTGCTTTTGATTTAGTAGGACAAGCTGAGCATGGTTACAATTCTCCCGCTTGGTTATTTACAACTAGTAAAAAACTTGCTGAAGAAGTTATGAAAAGAGTTCCAGAACTAATTGCTGATTTACCTGAGTTACCTAGAACAAGTTCTGAAGCAGCATGGAGAGATTACGGTGAAGTTATCCTTTGTGAAAATGAAGAAGAAATAGCTAAAATAAGCGATGAATATGCTCCTGAACATTTAGAAGTACAAACTAAAAATGATAAATGGTTTCATGACAGATTAAAAAATTATGGATCGCTATTTATTGGTGAAGAAACAACTGTTGCATATGGTGATAAATGCTCAGGAACTAATCATATATTACCAACAAAAGGGGCAGGAAAATATACTGGTGGATTATTTGTAGGAAAATTTATAAAGACATTAAGTTTTCAAAGAATGACAAAAGAGTCCACAAAAGAAGTAGGCGCAGCTGCTGCAAGAATATCAAGGTATGAAGGTATGGAAGCTCATGCTAGAACCGGTGATGTAAGGTTAAGAAAATACGGATTTTCAAACTAATTCAATTATTTCCATAAAAACATAACTAGATAAAACAGTCATAAATATAATTATAAAAAAGTTTATAATTTTCAAAATTTTTGAATTAATTAAATAGTTTGAAAAAAATTTAGCCAAATAACCTAACGAAAAAAAAAATAAAAATGATGCAATAGCAGCACCTATTCCAAAAAAATATTTATGAGAAATTAAAAAATTCTTTGAAAAATTTCCTAAAAAAAAGACTGTATCTGAATAAACATGTGGATTTAAATATGTAAATCCCAGAGTTTTAATTATTATATTTTTTAGTGATAAATTTTTGCTTTCAAAATTTATCTCGGAACTTTTATATAAAGACCTTACTTTGTTATAAATAAAGTAAATTAAAAAGATAAAAAGTAATATATTAAAAAATAATTCAACATTTTTTGTAAAATAAATTTTAAAATATTCAAATAAAAATATTCCCAAAAAAATTAAAATTAAGTCTGATATTGAGCAAATTAAGCAAACTAAAAAAACATATTGTTTTTTTAGACCTTGTTCCATAACAAATATGTTTTGAGCTCCAATGGCTAAAATCAAACTTAAACCTGTGAAAAAACCAAGTACAAGAAAACTCATTTTTTACTTAATATATCAGCTCTCAAAGTAGTTAAGATAATAATTATTAAAAAGGGTATACATATTAAATTCATCATTTTCCAATTAGTAAGCATAATTAAAACTCCAGCTGATAAACTGCCAGTAGCATGAACAGAATATACAATAAAATCATTTAATCCTTGAGCTTTGAATTTTTCTTCTTCTTTATAGGTTAAAACTAGCAAACTTGTGCCAGATATAAATAAAAAATTCCAACCTAAACCTAAAAAAATTAATGCGAACATATAATTATAATAAGTTTGATCAAAAAAACTTGCTATTATAGTTATGCTGTAAAGAAACACTCCTACATACATTATGTTGCTATGACCAAATTTTTTAACTAAATTTCCAGTTATCAAAGATGGTAGAAACATTGCTACAACATGAAACTGTATAACCAAACCTGTTTTACTTAGACTCATTTTTTCCATTACATGCATGCTTAATGGAGTTGCCGTCATCAAAAATGTCATTATTGCATATCCAAATGCTGAAGCTACGAGTGCCTGTAAAAATCTAGGTTGCGAAATTAATTCTAAAATACTTCTTCCTGAACTTTTTATATTAGACTCTAATTTTGATGTATTTTCATAAAATAAAAATAAAATCGACGGTATAATAGTTAGAATAGCAAGTGACAAATAAGATCCAACGTACAATTGATCGGTAACAATATCTTTTCCATAATTTGCCATGCTTGGCCCTAAAAATGCTGAAACAATTCCACCTAGTAAAATTATTGAAATTGCTCTAGGTACTTTATCTTTTTCAACACTTTCAGCTGCAGCAAAACGATATTGGTGTGTAAAAGCCATACCAACACCAATAAAAAAATTTGCAAAACAAAATAGAATAAAGTTCTGATTCATTATTGAATAAGCTGCCAATATAGAAAATAAAAAATTTCCAATTGATGCTGAAATAAATCCAGCTTTTCTTCCTATTAAACTCATGACTTTTGTTGCAAAGATTGCGCCTATTGCTATACCAACTACGGATATCGACATTGGCAAGGTAGAGAGTGATTTTAAAGGACTAATTTGGGAACCAATAATTCCACTTAAAAATACAGTTACTGGAGCTGCAGTAAAACTAAAAATTTGACTTAAAGTCAATATAGTTAAATTTTTATTCATTAAAATAAATACTTGTCTGACAGATAAAGTATCATTGCAAATGCTATTCCTAATAAAATGTAGTACATAAATAAATTCTTATTTAATTCATTACAGAGTATTAAACCCTTTTCTTTCCTTGAACAACTCTATCTAAGATTAATGCCACAAATAAAATTGCTATACCTGCAAGTATTCCCTGTCCAACATTAGCATATTGTAATGCTTCAAGAACATCTTGACCTAAACCTTTTGCTCCAATTAAAGATGCAACTACAACCATAGCTAAACTTAACATTACAGTTTGATTTACCCCTGCTAGTATTGAAGGTGTTGCCAAAGGCAAATCTACTTTTCTTAATAAATACCACTTAGATGCACCGTATGCTATTGCAGCTTCCCTAATTGTTTCAGGAACTCCTCTTAAACCTAGCACTGTAAGTCTTACAACAGGTGTTCCTCCAAAAATCATAGTAATAATAACAGCTGCGACTTTTCCAGTTCCAAAAAATGCAATTACTGGAATCATAAATACAAAAGCAGGCATTGTTTGCATAAAATCCATTATAGGTCTAATCATTGAGTAAAATCTTTGACGCCTTGCGCAATAAATTCCAAGTGGTATTCCAATTACAATACTTAAAATTGCTGCCGTACCAAGTAAAGCAAGTGTAGTCATAGCTTTTACCCAAAAACCTAAGAAACCCATGTAAGCTAAAAAACCAGCTGAATAAATTGCTGTTCTTACTCCTGCTGATAATGCTGTTAGAACAACAATGGTTGTAATGATTACAACCCATGGAGTTTTGACAAAAAGCAACTCTAAAAAATCTAATACAGATCTAATTCCAATTGTTATTGCAGTAAACAATGCATCTCCTTTAATAACTGCATAGTCAAAAATTGTTTCGACCCATTTTATTGAAGTTAGTCTAATTTCTGGGTGAGTAGGAAAATCATTCATGATTACCATTAAACCTGGAAAACTATAATGAACTACAGAGAATAACATTATAACAGCTGTAAAAATCCCACTTAATGCATAGTTTTTTATTTTCATACCTGGGCTAATTAGTTTATTTGAAAGCCATTCAGAATATCTTTTTTCTAATATAGTATTAGCTAACATTCCTTGAATTAACTTAACAATAATCAATAAACCAATCCCAAAAACTGTTATCCAAATAGCTGATGCCTCGATTTGTTGCACTTCCACTACATATTCTTTCATAGCATCTTCTAAAGATTTGATAGCTCTTTTATAGACTTCTACTTTGTCAGGGTTATTCTCAATTGCTGCTTCAAGTTGTTTATTTCTAAAATCAATTGTCGACTGAATTTTATCAATTTTTTCTAAAGCATCTTTTGTAATATTTCCAAATAAACCTCTAATAATTTGAACAACTGCAAAAGTTTCTATAATTAAAAAAGCAAGCGCATAATTCCATATATTTCTCATGCCGAACCAAATTGGACCTAGTAAAGAAGCAAAGAGATTAAATGAAAAAGAATAGGATGGTTTACTACCGATTTTTTTAAACTCTTTCACATAATATTCTGAATTAGTAATTACAAAATTATTAATTAGCTCTGATCTTGATAAATTTTTATTGTCTTTATTCATTTTCATTTCCTTCAACAACTGCCTTTAGAAGATCAGATTGACTTATAAACCCAATTTTTTCGTTATTTTTATTGGTTACAATAATTGGTTTGTCTTTTGTAACTGATATTTCAATTAACTTACTTAAAACTTCATTTTCATTAACTAATTCATTATTATCATCTAATTTACCAAATTTATTTTCATACTCTTTTATAGATTTCATGATGGTTTTAGCTTGAACAACTTTTAATCTCGAAATTCCTTTTACAAAATCAGCAACATATTCATCCGCTGGGTTAACAACAATTTCTTCGGGAGTTCCTATCTGAACTACCATGCCGTCTCTCATTATTGCGATTCTATGACCAACCCTTACAGCTTCGTCTAAATCATGAGTAATAAATACTGTTGTTTTTTTCATTTTTTTAGAAAGTTTTATAAATTCTGATTGAAGTTGTCGTCTAATCAATGGGTCTAATGCACTAAAAGGTTCATCCATTAATAAAAAATCTGGGTCAGCAGCCAATGCCCTAGCTAAACCAACTCGTTGTTGCATTCCTCCAGATAATTCATGTGCATATTTGTTTCCCCAACCTTGAAGTTCTACAATATTTAAAATTTTATTTGCTTCATCTAGTCTATCATTTTTGCTTACACCTCTTATTTCTAAAGGCATTGCTATATTATCTAAAACTGATCTATGTGGCATTAAAGCAAAGTTCTGAAATACCATTCCTATTTTTTTATTTCTTAGCTCTTGTAAGCTATCTTTATCAAATTGCATTACGTCTTGATTATTAATTAATATTTTTCCAGAAGTCGGTTCAAGTAGTCTATTAATATGTCTAACTAGTGTAGATTTTCCACTTCCTGAAAGACCCATAACACAAAATATTTCTCCTTTATTAACATTAAAAGAAACATCTGAAACACCTATAACAGAATTATATTTTTCTAATGCTTCTTGTTTTGAAATATTTTTATTTTGAATAGCATCCAAAGCTTCTTTTGAATTATTGCCAAAGATTTTCCAGACATTTTGAATTTGGATAGCTGTTTCCATATGCTGTGTTTTTATAAATCAAAATTAATTGAAAAATTACCTGGCGACTTAAGATCGCCAGGTAAATATAATTTATTAAACTAGAATTACAGTCCTAACCAACCGTCAACTGTAGATTTGTTTTTACTCATCCAATCTCTAGCTACTTCGTCTGGATCTCTTTTTTTAACGGATACTTGAAAAGCCATCCAAGAAACATCATCTGCTGTTATTTGAAATTTCTTAAAGAACTCAACTATAGCAGGTGATTTTTTTTCTAAAGAAGTTCCCCAGCCGATTTGAATTTTCTTAAGAGCATCTTTTGATGCAACATAAGATTTTTTGTACCAATCAGGATCGGCTTTTGGTTGTATCATTTTATATTTAGCAGGATCATGTTTAGGTTCCTCTAACATTACTACGTCTGCCATTCCCCAAATTGCATGTGGCTTGTAACAGTAGAATGCATAACCTTCACCTTTTTTAATTGAGTCTAAAACTCTAGCATTTTTAACGGCTTCCGCTGCTCTTATAGGCTCAATTCCAGCATCAAGTAATTTGTAATCTCTTACTTTTACTTGATTAACATTAGCTGAAGCCCAACCATCTGCACCAATCCAAAATTCTCCTTTACCATTGCCATCACTATCCATAGCTTTAACAACCTCTGGTCTTCCTAAATCTTCGATTGCAGTAATATTCATTTTTTTTGCAAAGTCTTGAGAAACACAATAACCTTGGTTTCCTTCGTAAGAATTGCTACTTAATTTGAGAGTTCCTTTTGGAACTAAATCATTAGTATAAGCTTCTTGGTTTGGTAGCCAAATGTCTGGGTGCACTTCTATTTCACCTTTGCTTCTATCAATTGCTCCATAAATTGCGGTATTATTTCCTGGAACTAATTCTGCTTCTCCGCCCATTTTGTCAATTACTACAGCAGCTAATAAATTTGCTATTGCTGTAGCACCAGTCCAACCTGGATCACCTATTTTTACTTTTTCAGCAAAGCTTGAAAAAGGTATTAATAGTGAAATCAAAGCTGCAACTAGTGTGCTTTTGATTATTCTCATTATATCTCCCTCTGTTTGTTTGTTATTTAATTAAATTTAAATGCTAATCATAACTTAAAATATTTTAAAGAGTCAAATGGAAGAACGTCATATAATCATTGATTTTATTTAAATTTAATTGGATAAACGTTTTCTATGATTGGAATATTAGGTGGAATGGGAACCCAAGCTGGTCTTGATTTTTGTAATAAGCTTGCTGTATTGAATAGAGGGAAGATTGACCA
>CACCZY010000032.1 GCA_902550635.1 uncultured Pelagibacteraceae bacterium | reverse complement strand
TGATTGGACCATTCAAATTTAACACTTAAATTATTAATTTAACTAACTCAATAATGTAAAAAAACATTGATTTTGCTTGTTTTTTTTCATTTTTATCAGCTTGATTTATTATATTATTACACTATAAGCGACCCACTCAATATAAAAAAATTGTTGAATTATTAGGTTTATCCTAATTAGCTATTTTATTTGTTAAATTTTTAAGAAGAGAAGTGTGGACGGTTAAGGTTACCAAAATTTGTCGTACACACTTCAACGCATATATAAATTTTATTCTTAGAATTTATATAGAAGCTAGTGTGCGCCGTTTTTAAACTTAAGAGTTTGATCATGGCTCAGAACGTACGCTGGCGGCACGCCTTATACATGCAAGTCGAACGAAGTAGCAATACTTAGTGGCAGACGGGTGAGTAACATGTGGGTATCTTCCCTTTGGTGAGGAATAACACGAGGAAACTTGTGCTAATACCTCATAAGTCTTTACGGAGAAAGCTTTATGCGCCAATGGATGAGCCCGCACTTGATTAGTTAGTTGGTAGGGTAATGGCCTACCAAGACTTTGATCAATAGCTGATTTGAGAGGATGATCAGCCACATTGGGACTGAGACACGGCCCAAACTTCTACGGGAGGCAGCAGTAGGGAATCTTGCACAATGGAGGAAACTCTGATGCAGCGATGCCGCGTGAGTGAAGAAGGCCTTTGGGTTGTAAAGCTCTTTCGTCGGGGAAGAAAATGACTGTACCCGAATAAGAAGGTCCGGCTAACTTCGTGCCAGCAGCCGCGGTAATACGAAGGGACCTAGCGTAGTTCGGAATTACTGGGCTTAAAGAGTTCGTAGGTGGTTAAAAAAGTTGGTGGTGAAATCCCAGAGCTTAACTCTGGAACTGCCATCAAAACTTTTTAGCTAGAGTATGATAGAGGAAAGCAGAATTTCTAGTGTAGAGGTGAAATTCGTAGATATTAGAAAGAATACCAATTGCGAAGGCAGCTTTCTGGATCATTACTGACACTGAGGAACGAAAGCATGGGTAGCGAAGAGGATTAGATACCCTCGTAGTCCATGCCGTAAACGATGTGTGTTAGACGTTGGAAATTTATTTTCAGTGTCGCAGTGAAAGCGATAAACACACCGCCTGGGGAGTACGACCGCAAGGTTAAAACTCAAATGAATTGACGGGGACCCGCACAAGTAGTGGAGCATGTGGTTTAATTCGAAGATACGCGCAGAACCTTACCAACACTTGACATGTTCGTCGCGACTCTAAGAGATTAGAGTTTTCGGTTCGGCCGGACGAAACACAGGTGCTGCATGGCTGTCGTCAGCTCGTGTCGTGAGATGTTGGGTTAAGTCCCGCAACGAGCGCAACCCTCACTTTTAGTTGCCATCATTTAGTTGGGCACTCTGAAAGAACTGCCAGTGATAAGCTGGAGGAAGGTGGGGATGACGTCAAGTCCTCATGGCCCTTACGTGTTGGGCTACACACGTGCTACAATGGCATTTACAATAGGAAGCAAGATGGCGACATCAAGCAAATCCTAAAAAGATGCCTCAGTTCGGATTGCACTCTGCAACTCGAGTGCATGAAGCTGGAATTACTAGTAATCGCGGATCAGCGCGCCGCGGTGAATACGTTCCCGGGTCTTGTACACACCGCCCGTCACACCATGGGAGTTGGTTCTACCTTAAGGCAAAGTTTTAAAACTTTGACCACGGTATAGTCAGCGACTGGGGTGAAGTCGTAACAAGGTAGCCGTAGGGGAACCTGCGGCTGGATTACCTCCTTTCTAAGGATGAATAAAAAATTTTTTTTATTCTAAATAATTAACAGGATAATGTTGACCGTCCTCATTTCTCTTCTTAACTAATTAAAGTGTTTCTTATGCATATGGGCCGGTAGCTCAGTTGGTTAGAGCACACCCTTGATAAGGGTGGGGTCGAAAGTTCGAGTCTTTCTCGGCCCACCAAATATTAAATGGGGGATTAGCTCAGCTGGGAGAGCGCCTGATTTGCATTCAGGAGGTCAGCGGTTCGATCCCGCTATCCTCCACCATAAAAATACTTAGTTATTTAAATTGTGAAAATTAATTATCAATATCTATATCCGATTGTTCGAATAGATGAACAATCATTGAATGTTCTAATAGATGAACATTCCAACAAAAATTTGATTCTAAACACAGAATTTTTTTCTGTGCATAAATCAAGCGTTTAAGGGCGTGTGGCGGATGCCTTGGCACTGAAAGACGAAGAAGGACGTGGTATACTGCGATAAGTTTCGGGGAGCTGTATGCAAGTTTTGATCCGAAAATTTCCGAATGGGGAAACCCACCACTTTATGTGGTACTTTAAACTGAATACATAGGTTTAAAGAGATAACCTGGAGAACTGAAACATCTAAGTAACCAGAGGAAAAGAAATCAATTGAGATTCCGTAAGTAGTGGCGAGCGAAAGCGGACTAGGCCAGTAGTTTTGTTAAAAAAATTAGAATAGTTTGGAAAAACTAACCAAAGAAGGTGATAGTCCTGTATAAGTAATGTTTAATAAAACTCTAGAGTAAAGCGGGACACGTGAAATCTTGCTCGAATATAGGGGGACCACCCTCTAAGCCTAAATACTAATCAGTGACCGATAGTGAACTAGTACCGTGAGGGAAAGGTGAAAAGAACCCCTAATAGGGGAGTGAAATAGAACCTGAAACCGCATGCCTACAATCAGTCGAAGCTCTTTTTAGAGTGACGGCGTACCTTTTGTATAATGGGTCAGTGACTTAATTTGTTAAGCAAGCTTAAGCCATCTAGGTGTAGGCGTAGCGAAAGCGAGTCTTAATAGGGCGTTCAGTTTAATAAATTAGACCCGAAAACGAATGAGCTTACCATGAGCAGGTTGAATGCAAGGTAACACTTGCTGGAGGACCGAACCAGTTGACGTTGAAAAGTCTTTGGATGACTTGTGGTAAGGGGTGAAAGGCCAACCAAATTCGTAGATAGCTGGTTTTCCGCGAAAACTATTTAGGTAGTGCGTTGAATAAATATACGTTCAGAGGTAGAGCACTAAATGGGCTAGGGGGAAGAGATTCTTACCAAACCTAATAAAACTCCGAATGCTGCACGTAGTTCTTCAACAGACAGACTGTGGGTGCTAAGGTCCATGGTCGAGAGGGAAAAAGCCCAGATCACCAGATAAGGTCCCTAAATTATGATTAAGTGTGAAAGGATGTGGAAATTCCTTAACAGCCGGGAGGTTGGCTTAGAAGCAGCCATCCTTTAAAGATAGCGTAACAGCTCACCGGTCTAATAGAGTTTCTGCGCCGAAGATGTAACGGGGCTCAAATCATATACCGAATCTGTGGATTTGTAATTTCTTCGGAAATTACATCTGGTAGCGGAACGTTCTGTAAGCCTGTAAAGGGATACCCGTGAGGGATCCTGGAGGTATCAGAAGTGCGAATGCTGACATAAGTAACGATAAATAAAGTGAAAAACTTTATCGCCGAAAATCCAAGGGTTTCTGCGCAAGGTTAATCCGCGCAGAGTTAGTCGGCCCCTAAGGCGAGGGCGAAAGCCGTAGTCGATGGAAATAAGGTTAATATTCCTTAACCAGATGGAAGTGACGGATTTTGTAAGTTGTAAGTTCTTAATGGATTGAACTTGCCGCGAAAAAGTCCCAGGAAATAACTCCATCATTAGACCGTACCCTAAACCGACACAGGTGGATTAATAGAGTATATTTAGGCGCTTGAGAGAATGATGTTGAAGGAACTCGGCAAAATGCTTCTGTAACTTCGGAATAAAGAAGGCCTTTTTTTAGGCAACTATAAAAAGGTGGCACAAGCCAGGGAGAAGCGACTGTTTATCAAAAACACAGGGCTCTGCTAACACGTAAGTGGATGTATAGGGTCTGACGCCTGCCCGGTGCTGGAAGGTTAATGCGATGGGTGCAAGCTCATCTCTGAAGCCCCAGTAAACGGCGGCCGTAACTATAACGGTCCTAAGGTAGCGAAATTCCTTGTCGGGTAAGTTCCGACCTGCATGAATGGCGTAACGATTTCTCCGCTGTCTCCAACATCAACTCAGTGAAATTGAATTCTCCGTGAAGATGCGGAGTTCGCGTAGTTAGACGGAAAGACCCCGTGCACCTTTACTGCAACTTTACATTGGTGTTAGGAAAAACATATTTAGCATAGGAGGGAGACTTTGAAGCAAGAGCGTCAGCTTTTGTGGAGTCGTCAGTGAAATACCTCTTTTGTTTTTCTTGGCATCTAACTGATCACCGTTATCCGGTATCAAGACATTGTATGGTGGGTAGTTTGACTGGGGCGGTCGCCTCCCAAACAGTAACGGAGGCGTGCGAAGGTAAGCTCAGAACGGTCAGAAATCGTTCGTGGAGTGCAATGGCAGAAGCTTGCCTGACTGTAAGACTGACAAGTCGAGCAGAGTCGAAAGACGGTCATAGTGATCCGGTGGTTCTGAGTGGAAGGGCCATCGCTCAACGAATAAAAGGTACGCCGGGGATAACAGGCTGATACTGCCCAAGAGCTCATATCGACGGCAGTGTTTGGCACCTCGATGTCGGCTCATCACATCCTGGGGCTGGAGCAGGTCCCAAGGGTTTGGCTGTTCGCCAATTAAAGTGGTACGTGAGCTGGGTTCAGAACGTCGTGAGACAGTTCGGTCCCTATCTGCTATGCGTGTAGAAGAATTGAGAGGAGCTGTCCCTAGTACGAGAGGACCGGGATGGACGTACCACTGGTGGACCGGTTGTAGCGCCAGCTGCAGTGCCGGGTAGCTAAGTACGGACGAGATAACTGCTGAAAGCATCTAAGCGGGAAACTCACCTCAAAACTAGTTCTTCCTATAGAGCCGTGGTAGACCACCACGTTGATAGGCTGGATGTGGAAGCGCAGTAATGCGTGCAGCTGACCAGTACTAATAGCTCAATTGGCTTGATTTATGCACTGAAAAAAATTTTTATAATAATTATCTATTCAGTTTTTTAAATTTTATATTTAAAATGCAATCAATATTTTTTAAGAGAAGCATTGATAACAGTATTACCCCAAAAATTTTCAAAATATCTAAATTTTTTATATTTGTAAATTTTTTTAGGATTTTTTAAATAAAATTTTAAAAAAAATAAAAGTTCTTTTAATCCCTTTGATATTAAATTATTTTTTTTTAAAACATTAAATTTCTTAATCAAAACACTTAAACTATTAATTATTTTATAGATATCTTTCGTTTTTATCTTTTTATCTTTTCTTAAATTAGACACAACGTTGTCAATTTTTTTAATATTAATAGATATTTGATTATGTTCTTTTTTAAAAGTTTTTAAATCAAATTTTTCTTTATGGTGTATAAAGTTAATTTGGTTATTAATAAAATTTTTTTGAATATTTAGTGTAAATTTTTTTTTATTAAAATTTTTGTACCACATAAAGTCAGTATTAAAGTCTGGGGATGTCTTCCACAATAAAATTTTGTTTTTAAAAGCTAACTCCAAGATTTTATTCAAATTATAGTAATTCTTAAGATTAATTGTATCATAATTCATTGGGGTATCTTGAACCCACTTTTTGATTAGTCTTAAATTATCTGTTTTTTTTTTCAAATTGTTTTTAATTTTAAGTTTTTCGTAGTGTGAGTAAAAAAAATTACTTATTAATTCTGTTTGTTGATTAAAATTTATACTATTGTGATTTGTTAAAATTAGGTGTGTAATAAGTCCTCTTAATTTTTCATTAAACAAAGTATAGCCATCCCAATAATTAAAGATAAAAAAACCATTTTTTTTTAATAATGGAAAAAGTTTTCTAAGAATTTTCTCTGGATAAGCTAGAGTGCATAATGCATTTTCTATAATAATATAATCAAATTTTTCTTTTTTAATTTTTACTTTATATATATCCCTGTTTACTAATTTCGTTTTTTTTTTATAATTTAATAAATTTTTTTTTATTTGCGTTATAGAACTTGGATTATTATCAACAAGTATGATTTTTTTTATTTTATTTTTTAATAAAAAAAATGCATTATAGCCAGTTCCTGGGCAAAATTCTAGAACACTTTTATTTTTTAAAGCATTTATATCTATATGAATAGAATTATAGAAATTAATTCTTTGTTGAAATATTTTTTTTAGAGGTGCATCTTCTAAATTAACCGTAGGGATGATTTTATTGTTTTTATAGTAATCAATAAAAACTTTTTTTTTCATAATTTTTTATTAATTAGTTTAACCAATTCATTTGATTTTTTTTAGTAATAAAGATCATGCCTTCAGGATGACCTGTAGGCATATCATTATATTTTTTAACTTTTTTCCAATTTATTTTTGATGAAAATATATTTATTTTTTTTTTATTAAAAAAATGAAATATTTTTTTAGCTACTGTATTATTATGGATTGAAACAAAGCAGTCTGTATTATTCCAGTAGCTTAAGTTTACTGATTTTAGCACAACATATTCAGCACCTTCAATATCCATCTTTACTAATTCATTTTTTTTAAAAAGATTGTTAGCACTAGCAGTTTTAATCTTTTCAGTTACTGTTGGCCCATATAAATTTTTTTTTAAACCAACAATGTGATTTGATGTTGTGTTATTTTTTACTTTTACAAAGGCAATCTCACCATTTTTATTATAGACAGCTTTTCTGTGCATTTTGATATTTTTTAAATTATTTATTCTACAATTTTCCTTAAAACATTTAAAATGATTCTTATCTGGCTCATAGCTAGTAACTTTAAATCCTAATTTTGAAGCTACTATACTATGTAGACCAATACTTGCTCCAAGATCTAAGAAAGATTTATAATTTTTTCTATTTTTGTAGTAATATTTCATCATTATTAATTCTTCTAGATTCATCAAATCTTGACTTTTAAAGGCTATAAAATTGTATTTTTTTAATTTTATGTCTCTTAAATCGTTATTAATATAGTAGGTATTTATTTTTTCATTTGCATTTTTTTTATAATTGATTGAAAAATTTAAAAAAAATTTAATTAATTTATAGGAAAGAGATAATGGCGAATGAGATACTTGATTTAGATCAATAATTTCAAAGATTTTAGAATAAGTGCTCATAATTGACTTAATAAGTAAATAATAATAATTTGTTGTATATATAAATAAATACTAGTGCTAATGTCAAATTTAAAAAACCAGTGTAAAGATTATCAATGAAAATTGAAAATTTCTCAAAAGATGGCTATCTGATTATAAGGAACGGGCTTTCAAGCAGTCTAATAAAAGAAATTCAGACTCAGATTTTAAAAAAAATAGTTAAAAAAAAAATAATTAAGAGTCCATATACACACTTCTCAAATTTTTTCAATAAAACTAAAAATGAAAAACTTTTTAATTTAATAAAACCATTAAATAATTATCTATTTTCTGAAGAGTATATTAATAAAATTTTGCATCAAAAAAAACTTTTTAATTACATCACTTCTTTATTAGGAAGAGATTTGGCTGTCACAGCAGACTCATCTTTAACAATTAATTTAACAGATAATAAGAAAAACTATTATTACAAAGAATGGCACCAAGAAATATGGTCAGGAGCCAGTACTTCAAGTGTAGTAATTTGGTTACCATTATTTCATAAATCTAGAACTGACGGACAAATAAGTTTAATGAAAAATTCTCATAAGTGGGGTCATGTACCTAATTCTAATAAAAAACCGTTAAAATTACCTAAAAATTATTCAACCATAGATAGTAATTTAAACTTAGGTGATGTAATTTTATTCAGCACTACTCTACTTCACAAAACTTCTACAGGCAAACATCCAAGATTAGGTTTATCAATGACTGTAAAAAATTATAAATATAAAGAAACATCATTTTCAGATAACCATAATTGGAAAATTTTTTCTTATTCTGAAATGACAAAAATTCAAAGAATACTTGGGAATCATTATTTAAGTCCGTTTAGAGTAATTGATAATCAA
>CACCZY010000031.1 GCA_902550635.1 uncultured Pelagibacteraceae bacterium | reverse complement strand
ACTGAATTGTGTTAGCTATAAGAGAAGCAAAAAATATTTTTTTAAGATAACCTCTTGGTATTGGAAACCACCAAATTAAAAGCGATGCCACAAAAGTAAACCTTAAGCCCATTAATAAAAAAGGAGGCAGGTGCTCCATTGCTGGTTTAGCAATAACAAAACCAAATCCTAAAAAGATTGGTACTATTGCGGCTATTAAAGAATCTCGAAGGGTCAAAAAAGTTTAAAGGTTAAATTTTCTTTTTAGATGTCTTAATTTACCTTCAGTACTATCAAAATCTATATAGCAACCTTGTAAAAATCTTTTTCCTTCTTCTGGATCAAATTTTGTTCTTCCGTGAAGTACTCTATAATTATCCATCATCATAAGATCTTTAGGTTCTAACTTAAATTCTATTCTATTTTTTTCTGAATTATACATATCAGATAATTTTTTTCGGGCTTTATAATATTGATCTAATTTATCTTTTTCTAACATTGGAACGTAATCTAATCTTGGACTAAATCTTACTTGTTTAAAATTTTTTTCGTCATCTAGATGAATTAATTCTGACCAATCTTCAAGCATTACATTTTTGTCTGTAAATTTAAATCTTACTTTAACTTCAGTAAGAATTTTATAAGCATCTGGATCTTCTTTTTTTAATTTTTCAGTAACTGTATATCCATCCACTAGAGTTGAATAACCTCCACTTACTTCATTTTCAATGCAATGTAACAATTGAATGCAGGGAACTGGATTTCTATATGGGTTATCAGTATGCGGGCTTAAATGTAGAGTGGTATAAGCTAAATCATTAGGATTTGATTTAGACTTAACATTAAAATGTTCACCAAAGTTAGTTCTTCTTACACTACCAATAGAATTGGCAAATTTAACAATATAATTATTTTCTCTAGGAACATTTTTTATAATGACAAAACCATATTCATAAAATGATATTAATAAATCATGCATTTCTTTAGATTCATAAAAATCTTCTTTGTATTCAAAATTTTTTACATTCTTTAAACTTGAGTCCCATTTTTTTTTAGGAATTGATTTTATTACTATATCTTTATTTGAAAATTCAGACTCAAGTTTATTTATGTCTAATTTAGAGTTAACACCATCGTTGAAATTAACTTCGAGAAAGCCATTTTTAATTTCAGCTTTTTTAATAATTATTTCCCCATTCATTGTTGAAGGATCGAATAATCTTTGTTGAGTTCCTTTATCTAAAAACTCTTCACCATCAACTCTCTCACGTAACCAAAATGGGTGAATTTCTTGGATTGATTTTCCATTATTATAGAATATTTTATTTTCGTTGAGCTGTATTTTCATAATCGTTTTTGAGGATTATTTAAAATTTAGCTTTAATCAAGATAAATAAAATAGTAAGTGGTGATGAATGTCTGAATTAAATTCAAAAAATATCCAGTTTTTTGCCAATTTTTTAAGTCACCTAGCAAAGGATATGACAAGATTTTATTATCAAAAACTAAACAGACCATTTAAAGTAATAAACAAAGGCAAAGGTAAGAGTTACGATCCAGTGACTAAAGCAGACAGAGCTTTTGAAAAATTTATAAGATCTAAAATTAAAAAGAAATTTCCAACACATGAAATTATAGGAGAAGAATTTGGTCACAAAAAAACTAAAAGTGACTTTACTTGGGTCATTGATCCGATAGACGGAACTAGATCATTTGTAATTGGCAATCCAACATGGAGTAATTTGATTGCATTAAATTATAAAGGGAATCCAATCGTTGGTTTAGCAAATTTTCCAGATTTAAATAAATATTATTATAATACTTCTAAAAATAACGCTTATGTTGTTGAGAGAGGTAAAAAAAGAAAATTACTGGTTAATAAAAAAGTTACTTTTAAAAATATGAAAGTTGCTGGAGCCTTCCATGGTTGGTTATCATTAAAAAAACAAAGTAGAATTCCTAAGGTTTTAAAACTTATGCAATTTCCATGTTTTGATGCTTTAAGCTACATGCATTTTTGTGAAGGTAAAATTGATGTTGTCCTTCAATGCCAAAATAAAATTTGGGATGTACATGCAGTAATCCCAATTATTTCTGCAGCTGGTGGAGTCGGTTCAACTTGGAATAACAGAGATGCAAAATATGCTGGAAATATTCTATTTTCTGCAAATAAAACTATTCACAAAAAAATGTTGAAGCTTTTAAAACGGGCTTTATGAATATAATAAGAAGCACATTTATCATTTTTATTTCAGTATTCATGAATTTAAATGTTTATGCGGCACCTACTTTTGTAGATGATTTTGATGTCTCAGGTGTTACAGGAACCCCAACAACAGTTATTTTTAATCCTACTGGTACCAAAATGTATATTACAGGGATCACTGGAGGAAGGTTAGCTCAATATTCTTTAAGTACAGCATTCGATATCACATCAACAATAACTTTAGATGTTAACCAGAATATTAGTTCAAGAGAAGATAGAGCTCAGGATGCAAAATTCAATTCGGATGGTACAATAGTTTTAGTTTTAGGAACAAGTGGTGATGGAATTGATAGTTGGTCTTTAAGCACACCTTACGACATTAATACAATGACAGTAAGTGACAACACATTTGAACCACTTGGTGGCAATCCAAGAGGGTTTGATTTCAATAATGATGGAACAAAAATGTTTGTTTTGCAAGGAGCAGGTCGAGTTGATGAATATTCGCTTTCTACCCCTTACGACCCAAGTACAAAAGGTTCTGCAAAAAGCTTAACAGTACCTGCTGGTGATAGCTTTCATCAAGGACTTAAATTTAGCTCAGATGGAAAAAAAATGTTTGCAGTTAGAGGAGCTTTAGCTGGAACCCCAGACAATTCACAAAATAACATTTTGGAATACAATTTAACTAAAGCTTTTGATATATCGACTGCTACTCTAAATGGCACATATACAACAAGTCATTCAGAAAATGAATTTATAGCTGGAATAACTTTTAACAAAACTGGTTCCAAAATGTATCATGTCAATTTTAATGTTGATGAAGTCCGACAGTATACATTACCCTGTAGCTACGGAATTATATCCTGTATAAATCCAACTTCTGACGAAGATGATGTTGCTTCAGTTGAAGTACAAACTGAATCTGCAAAACAACTTATTCAACATACTACTTATCCAGTATTAAACCGTATGGAATGGTTAAGAAGAAATAAAAATAGTAATAATTTAACTAATCAAAATATTAAATTTCAATTTTCAAATGAAATTTTAGCATCATTATCAAATTTAATAATACCAACTTATTTAAGTAGTGATAATACATCATTAGCTGAACCTCAGTTTGCTAATTGGTCATACTGGAGCGAAGGAACCATTAGTGTTGGGAAAGTAGGAGATTCAACTACATCATCAGCAAAAAATATAAATACTAGCGCCATAACAATTGGAGCAGATAGAAAAAATGATAAAAATAGAATGTACGGTTTTGCATTTAGGTTTGGAAGTGATGATATTGACGTAGGTAATCTTGGTAGTGCTTTGGACATGAATGCGTTTAGTCTAACAGTTTATGAAACTCGTCCTAGGGGTGAAAATATGTTTATGGATAGTCTTATTGGAATAAGCGCAATCAGCACTGGTCTTTTAAATAATAGTGGATCTAATGCTTCAGATGGAGAAAGAAAAGGGAAACAAATTTTTACATCAATTAAATTTAGAGAAACATTTACAAAAGAAAAACTAAATATAACTCCAAATGTAAAAGTAGATTTAGGATTTACATCTCTTTCGGACTATACCGAAACAGGAGCTGATGGTTTGAATTTAAAATTCAACAGACAGAACATAGGAACAATTATAACTTCTGTTGGCACAGTTATAGATAATACAATTGATATTAAAAATGGAATTATAAAACCCAATATTCAATTAGAATATAATGCAGATATCAGTCCATCATCTAAACAGAAGTTTGAATATGCTTCTAATGGAACTTCTTATATTTTAGAGAATATAAACAGCTCAACGCATAATTTTAAAAGCAAACTTGGTTTTGACTACATAACAAATTCAGGTTGGGATATTACTTCTAGTTATCAACGAACTCAAAGTAAAGAAAATGGCTATAGTGATGCTTTATATTTTGGAGCCAATTACATATCACGAAGAAATACAGAATACGCTATGTCTTTAGATAACAACAAAGCTTTTTTAGATTATAAAAGAAACATTAATGGGTTTAATATCACATTTGGTTCAAACTATAGCTTGATGAGTAAAATACCTGATTATGGCGCAACCATAGAAGTTTCAAGTACGTTCTAGTATACTCTCATTAATAAAATGAGAATAATAATTCTACAGCATATCAAAATAGAAGATCCTGGTTTTATAAAAGATTTAATGATTAAAGATGGAGTTGAACTCACAACAATAGAACTAGATGAAGGTGAAAAAATTCCAACTGATCTTTCAAAATTTGATGCCATGTTTTGTATGGGTGGACCAATGGATACCTGGATGGAAAAAGAGCATCCGTGGTTAGTTGATGAGAAAAAAGTAATAAAAAAATTTGTTGTTGATTTAAAAAAACCTTATTTAGGTTTTTGTCTTGGTTGTCAGTTACTGGGAGAAGTAGTTGGTGGAAAAGTTGTTAAATCAAATAACCCAGAAATAGGAATGTTAGATATTAATTTTTCTAATAGTAAGAATAAAGATGCTTTATTTTCTAAATTTCCTGAAAAAATTACTTCTTTACAGTGGCACTCCTATGAAGCTCAAGGTTTAGAAGACAATAAAGATGTAACTCTTTTAGCTTCTTCTCCTGAAACTAAATATCAAATTTTTAAATATCAAAACCATGCTTATGGAATTCAGTTTCATATAGAAGTTAAAGATACAACTGTAGGAGAGTGGGGATGTGTCCCAGAATATAAGTCTGCTTTAGAAAAACAATTAGGCGAGGGAGCTTTAGAGAAATTTGATAAAGAAGCAAAAGCTAATATGGCAAGCATGAACGAATATTCTAAAATTTTGTATGAAAACTTCAAAAAACTCTTGAAATAATTCTTCTTTAGTTTCCCTAATTATTGAGTTAGATTTTTATAAATAATAATTAGGAGGGGAAAATGAAACCTAAAAATTTGCTAAAAATTTTGCTGGCATTTTTATTTGTTTTTGCATCATCACAATCTTTTGCAAAAACTATTAAATGGTCCATGCAAGGAGATAGTTTAACACTAGATCCACATGCGCAAAATGAAGGTCCTACTACTCAAGTATCAAGACAAATTTACGAAGCTCTTGTTACTAGAGGTTTAGATATGTCTATTGGACCACAGCTTGCAACAAAATGGAAAGCAGTAGATCCAAATACATGGTACTTTTATTTAAGAGAAGATGTGAAGTTTTCTAATGGACAAAAGATGACATCTGAAGATGTTGTTTTTAGTATATTAAGAGCTAAACAACCTACATCAGATTTTAAAGAATACATCAGTACTATTTCTGGAGTTAAAGCAATTGACGACTACACAGTTCAAATAAAAACAAGTAAACCAAACCCAATTCTTTTAAACCAATTGTCAAATATATTCATTATGTCTAAGAAATGGTCGAATGAAAATTTTGCAGTTGTTCCACAAAACTGGGATGCAGGACAAGAAACATTTTCTGCAACTAACGCAATGGGTACAGGTCCATTTAAAATTACTTTAAGAGAACCAAATACTAAAACAGTTTTCAAAAAGAATGGTAAATGGTGGGGAGATGTTGAACACAATATAACTGAAATACAGTTACTTCCAATTAAGAATGCCGCAACAAGAGTTGCTGCTTTGTTATCTGGAGAAATTGACTTAGTTACAGATGCACCTGTTCAAGACTTGGCACGTATTACTGCTTCTGCTGGACACAAGGTAGAAAGCACACCGCAGATGCGTACAATTTTTCTTGGAATGGACCAAGCTGCTGACAAGTTAAGATCAGGCAATACAGGCGACAATCCATTTAAGAAAAAAGAGGTAAGACAAGCTCTTTACCAAGCAATTGATATTGAAGCTATCAAGAAAAAAGTTATGAGAGGTTTAAGTGAACCTGCAGGAATTATAACTTTCCCAGGTGTAACTGGTTACACTAAGGCACTTGATAAAAGATTACCTTACGATGTTGACGCTGCAAAAAAACTATTAGCGGATGCAGGTTATCCAAATGGTTTTGATGTTGAACTAAGATGTCCAAATGACAGATATGTAAACGACGAAGCAATTTGCACAGCTGTTGTTGGAATGTTAGGAAAAATAGGTGTTAATGTAAATTTATTTGCTCAAACTAAAAGTAAACACTTCAAAGAACTAAAAGATGACCAAGGTGATTTTTATATGCTTGGTTGGGGTGTCCCTACTTTAGACAGTCACTATGTATTCCACTATCTATATGAAACTGACGCAAGCTGGAACAAAGTTAACTTCAGCGATGCAGATGTTGATGCTGCAATTAGAGTAATGGAAGGTGAAGTTGATCTAGATAAAAGAAATGCTGCAATAGCTAAAGCTTGGAAAATTGTAAGAGATAACATTGCTTATCTACCTTTGCACCACCAAGTAATTTCTTGGGCATCAAAGACAAATGTTAATGTACCTATAAGACCGAATAATGAACCATTATTCCGTTTTTCTAGTGTAAATTAAATTAATTTTTTACAAGCCCTTTTTTAAAAAAGGGCTTGTAACTTAAAATTTCATAAATTGATAAAGTATTTTTTTAAACGTCTGTTCCAATCAGTCATGGTAATGCTGATTGTAGCTTTTGTTTCTTTTTCATTATTTAATTTTGTTGGTGATCCAATTAACAACATGGTTGGAGAAGAAACTTCTGATGAAGAAAGAGCAGAACTTAGAGAAACTTTAGGATTAATGGATCCAATATATGTTCAATTTTCAAGATTTGTAGTTAATGCTTCAAAAGGAGAGTTTGGAATTTCTTATCAATTAAGAAGACCAGTTTCAGAATTAATTACTGAAAGATTGCCAGCAACTATAGAGTTAGTTTTAATTTCAGCATTAATTGCACTTGTTTCAGGAACATTGTTAGGAGTTTATACAGGAATAAATCGTAAAGGATTTTTGAGTGACATCATATTGGCAATCTCATTACTCGGAGTTTCACTCCCCACATTTGTAATTGGTATATTATTTATTTATCTTTTTGCCGTAATTTTAGGGGTGCTACCTTCTTTTGGAAGAGGTGAAGTTGTTGATATTGGATTTTGGTCAACGGGTTTTTTAACAATATCTGGATTAAAAGCTATAATTCTTCCTTCTGTCACTCTCAGTCTTTTTCAAATGACTTACATCATTAGACTTGTCAGAGCAGAAATGATGGAAATATTACAAACTGACTACATAAAATTTGCAAGAGCTAGAGGAATAAGTGAAAAAAGCATTCATTATAAACATGCATTAAAAAATGGCTTAATACCTGTAATTACAATTGCAGGAATAAATATTGGTACACTAATTGCATTTTCAATAATTACAGAAACAGTATTTCAATGGCCTGGGATGGGATTTTTATTCATTCAAGCTGTTCAGTTCGTAGATATACCAATTATGTCTGCTTACTTAGTCTTTATCGCTTTTGTTTTTGTAATGATAAATTTCATAGTAGATATTTTATACTACTTCATTGATCCAAGAATTAGAGTTAAAGCGGAGGCAGTAAGTGGATAGTAAAAATTTAACATTATTTAATAGAATTAAAGATAGTGATATTTACTTTAGCTTTATTAAATCACCAACCGCCATAGTATCAACGGTTATATTAATAATAATTTTCTTTTGTTCTTTTTTTGTTGAATTTGTAACTCCTTATAATCCATTTGATCCATCTTCTTTATCTTTAATGGATGCATTTACACCACCTTCATGGACAGAAGATGGTCTTGCTAAATTTATTTTAGGAACTGATGGCCAAGGCAGAGATATGTTGGCAACAATTCTTTATGGCTCGCGGATTTCTTTAATTGTAGGCTTTTCAGCAGTTATATTTGCTTTGGTACTAGGAGTATCGTTGGGATTAACAGCAGGATACTTCGGAGGAAAATACG
>CACCZY010000030.1 GCA_902550635.1 uncultured Pelagibacteraceae bacterium | reverse complement strand
TACATTATGACATACAAAGTAACAGAAGAGGGTAATATCAGCACTGTTTTTTTAACTGGTGAGATTGATATGGATGTTACTGAAAAAGCCAAAGAGGTGATCTTACCTATCGTTGAGTCTGGAAAAGAAGTTCATTTAAATTTAAAAGATGTTTCGTATATGGATTCCTCAGGAATTTCTGTTCTAATAGAAAGCCATCAAAAAGCTTTGGAAAAAAATACAAAAGTAGTTGTAAAGGAAGTAAGTAAATCTGTACTAAAAGTAATCATGATGGCGAAACTTGAACAGATACTAAATCTTGAATAATGAATTTATCAGAATCGAAAGATTTTCTAGTTAGCTCAGCCAGTCTTAAAGATGTAAGAACTTTTTCAAGAGATGTTTTTAATAAAATAAATTTACCTCAAGATCAAAAAGATGAATTGGTTTTAGCGATTGCAGAAGCTGCACAAAACATAGTTAAACACGGATACAAAGGAGTAGAAGAAACTTCTGATAGAATGGAAATTAAAATTTCACTCGAAGACAGTAATCTTGAAATAGGATTTTATGATAAAGGAAAAGCAGTGGTTCCTGGAAATGTTCAGCACAGAAAATTGGATGATATTAAACCAGGTGGTTTAGGAACTTATTTTATAAAACAAATAATGGATAATGCTGTTTTTAAAAAAGATCAAAAAGGATGGGTTAACCATCTTGTTTTAACTAAAAAAATTTAACCTATCAGAGCACCAACATTAAATATTGGTGAATACATCGCGATCATTAGTCCGCCAATCATAAGCCCCATGAAAACAATCATTATAGGTTCAATCAAACTAGACATATTATCAACGGTAGTATCAAATTCTTCTTCATAATAAGATGCTACGGAGCCAAACATTTCATCAAGTTGACCTGTTTGCTCCCCGACCGAAATCAATTGACTAAACGTAGGTGGAAATAAAGGTTCTTTTAAAAAAAGTTTAGTTAATGTATCACCAGAGAATACTCCCTTTTTAACATTTTCTAGAGCTTCAGTTACAACATCATTATTACTTACTGATTTTGCAATTTCTAAACTTTCTAACAAATTAACACCTGCAGCACTAAGATTACCTAAAATTAAAGAAATTCTTGCTAGTAAAGATTTTAAAATCATTTCACCAAATACTGGGAGCTTTAAAACTTGTTTATGCCATTTATATCTGAAGGCTGCATTTTTTGAAACTAAGAATCTAAAACCTACAACAATAGTAATTGTAGTAATAAGCATTACCATTCCACCAGTTCCTCTTAAAAAATCACTCATTGACATGATTACTGCAGTTGGTTTTGGTAAAGCAATTCCCATACCGTCATACATTTTAGCAAATACAGGAACAACCTTGACTAACATAAAAGCACTAACAGTTATAGCGACTGTGAACATTATAGTTGGATACATTAAAGCGCCTTTAATTTTTTTTTTAATTTTTTCTTTTTTTTCAAGGGAGTCTACTATTTTTAAAAGAAACACATCTAATTTACCGCTGGCTTCCATTTTTTTAATTAATATTATGATGATAAAACACGCTCATACTCTCTAAAATTAAGTTCTCCATTTGCAATAAGTCTTCTTCCCATATCCTGCATGGTTTGAAAACCTTCTTTTACTGCAATCTCTCTTAGTTCAGGAGTAGTTGCTTGTCTTAATATTGCTTCTTTAACTGGTTTAGAAACAACTAAAATTTCATAAATTCCTTGTCGTCCTTTGTAGCCTGAGTCTTTACATTTTGGACATCCTTTGCCTTTAAGAGCTTTAACTCTTGAAGCTAGTTCTGGAGAAAAGCCTAAATCAGTTAAGACTTTTGGAGTAACATCTTCATCAGGTACTCTACAGTCTTTACAAGATCTTCTTGCAAGTCTCTGTGCCAGTACCAACTGGGTCGCAGCACTAATTAGGTAATCAGGTGTTCCCATATTTTGTAATCTAGTAATTGTACTCGGTGCATCATTAGTGTGGAGTGTACTAAACACTAAGTGACCAGTAAGTGCAGCTTTCAAACCAATATCAACTGTTTCCTTATCCCTCATCTCCCCAACCAAAATTATTTCTGGGTCTTGACGAAGAAAAGATCTTAATGCTGCACCAAAAGTTAATCCTATATCATCTTTAATTTGAACTTGTCCCACACCATCCAGTTCATATTCGACGGGATCTTCTGCAGTTAAAATATTTAAATGTGGTTTACTTACTTCTTTAAGAATACTATATAAAGTTGTTGATTTTCCTGAACCAGTAGGACCTGTTACAAGAATTAATCCTTGAGTACTGTGAATTGCTTTTCTTAAGTTTTGTAAATCAGCGTCTTCAAAATTTAACTGTTCAAGAGTTATATCTCCAGCATCTTTATTTAAAACCCGCATTACAATTCTTTCATTGCTAGCAGTTGGTAAAATAGACAATCGTAAATCAACCACCTTTCCATCTATTTTAAAATTTATTGCTCCATCTTGAGGCAATCTTCTTTCTGCAATATCTAATTTACCCATTATTTTAAAACGAGTAACTACCGCGCCATAATTATCATGAAGAAATTTTCTATACTGTTCTTGTTCTTGAAGCATACCATCCTGGCGATATCGAACTCTTGAACTAAATCTATATGGTTCAATATGAATATCACTAACACCTGATTTGATTGCATCAGCAACGACAGCGGTACTAAATTTTATAACTTCTGATTCATTTTCTAGTGCTTCAATATCTTCTTCAGGTGGTTTTTCTAGAACTTCTCCTGCATCTCCTAAATCAGAATCAAAAGTTTTAGTTTTTTCTTTAGATATATTTTCCTTTCTAATTGTTGCTGTTGTGACATCTCCACTTTCACTCAAAAGTTTTTCTATAAATTCTGAAATTTGTGAAACTTTTGCAGCATGCAGTTCAATATTTTTTTTTGTAATTGCTTTTAAATTTCTCATTAAACCAAGTTTTGAACTGTCTGATATGGCTATATGAAGTGTTTTGCCATCCATTTTAAATGGAGCAACAAAATTCATATTTATATAGTTTGATGGAAGAACCGTTTTAATCTCATCTGTAATTTGAATTTTTGTTAAATCTACTATTTCTAAGCTTTGTTCTTTAACCAATACATCTAATATTTTTTGTTCATCTGTTAGCTTCAATTCAAAAACAGCATCTATTTGTGATGAATTTTTTTCTGAACTTACTTTTTTTATATTTGCTAAATCTTTTCCTGATATAATGTCATTATCAATTAAGACATTTATTAAGTTAATTTCACTTTCTCTACTTATTTTAAGCATTATAATACTCTAGGAGCGATAAAGACTAAAAGTTCAGTCATATCATCCTTTATTTGTTTTCCTTTAAATAATTTTCCAATTACTGGCACATTTCCCATTCCAGGAACTTTTTGTTCTGCTCCGGTTATTTCATTTTTCTTAATTCCACCAATCACAATTATATCTCCATCTGCTACTAAAAGTTTTGTTGCTATTTCCATTTTGTTAATACCAACAGCACCTGGATTTGTTCTATCTGGCGTATCGTTATTTACTTGAAGCTCCAAAAGAACATTTCCATCACCGATTATACTTGGTGTAACAGTAAGTTTCAACGCAGCATCTTTAAAAGATGGTCCTGTATCACCACTTCCGGGTACCTGTATTTGAACACCTTGAGTGATTGATGCTACTTGGTTATCTAAAGTAAAAACCTTTGGATTTGATATAGTTTTACTCATTCCTTCAGATTCCATGGCTTCTAATTGAACTTTTAATACCGCAGAACCAGTATTTCTTAAAATTCCTATACCACTTGTTGCATCTGGTGCAGGGAAAGATCCTAATCCACCTGATCCGGAAGATCCAGCATCACTTATTGCTGCTGAACTTGCTGTTGTGCCTACAGTAGCAGCATCCATGCCCCCAACTGTACCACCAGCTCTTTTTCCTTTACGCGCATAACTTCCACCGAGCTTACTTCCTAATTTTTGTTCAAAGCCAGATGTTGCTTGAACAATAAAAGCTTCTATTAAAACTTGTTTCGTTCTTACATCTATTTCTCTTATAACCTTATCTACTACATCTAAATCCTTTTCTTTTCCTCTTACAATTACTGATCTCGTGGTTTTTTCTTCTGTAATTTGTATTGGAGAAAAATTTAAACCATCACCAACTGATGTAAATAATTCAGATATTGTTGCTTTTGCTTCAGCAGGAGTAATATAATACAATCTAAATATTTCAGATACTATAGGTTCAACAGAATCTTCTAATTCAACTTTTTTTCTAACTGCTGCTGCACGTGCAGATTTATAACTTTCTTGAGCTGTTAAAGTAGCAGGTGAATGAATTCTAATTATATTACTAGCTACATCAATATCAGCAGCAAAATTTTTCATATCAAGTAATGCGTTAAAAGCTTTGTCCCAAGGTACGTCATTAAGTTCAGCTGTAATACCTCCGGCAACTTCTTCTCCAACCAAAATGTTCACATCTCCTATTTTTGCCATTAGATTCATCGCTTCTTTGTAATCTAAATTCTGGAATTTAAATGTAATTTTTTGTTTCAGCATCATCTCTTCTTCGGGAATTAATAAATAATTTTTTTCCTTAACCGATGAAATTTTCTTTCTTTTTTGTAATTTTATTATATCAGCCTCAACTGGCGTTGGTCCCATCTCTATTGTTTTATCAATTTCTTTTTGTCCTAATTTCTTAACATCTTCTTTAATTAGTGGTGTATTGTGTTTAAATTTTTTTGATGCTTTTGTTGATAAAGAGCCCTGTTTACAACTACTTAGTACAAAAACTAAAGAAATTAAAAGAATAATTATTTTTGATGTTTTTAAATTCATTAGAAAATATCCGATGTTTCTTTAATTTGGTTTTTAAAATTAATTTTTAAGTAAGATTCTGAATCTTTTTCAAATATTGCTTCATCAGGTTTTAATGCGATTAATTTCACTCCGGGACTTAATTCTTCATTCATTTGTAAAGTTACTATCTCTCCTGAAGAATTAATTAAAGAAACATAACTTTCATATTCTCCCGTAACTATTCCTACAAGTTTAAAGTTGTATAAACTTAATCCTGATCGATCTTCATCGTTATCTGAAACAATAGTGGCAGTAGTGGCTCCTCCTCCAAGAGATGCATCACCAACAAAAGGATCATTTAATGGCAAAGGTTCTTCTTCTCCCACTTCTGTTGCTATATTTTTTGCCTTGTCGCTTTCCTGTTGTTTAATTTTTTGATTAATTTCTTTTGCTTTTTCTAAAATATCTTTTTCGGTAGTATCAGCAATAGCTTTGTTTAATACTAAAAATGATATTAATAAAAAAATTACAACTTTAAAAAAATTCATCGGCCAATCCCACTATGGTTAAAGTTCCTTTTACTTTTATCGCACCGGTTGTATCTCCTTTTACCACTGTAATGTTCTCTTTGTCAAAATTTAACATCTTTTGTGATAGCGATAATGCTCTTTTAAATTTGATATAGCCCAAAAAATTGCCTGATATCTCAAAATCTACAGGTATTTTATAATATGCTATGTTTTCTACACTTTTAGTTTTTGTTTTTTTCTTCTTTTTCTTTTTCTTCTTTTTCTTAGATTTTTTTCCAGATGATTTTTCTATAGCATCTGCTTTTGATACTGATTTAATGTCCTGTTTTTCTATTTTTGTTATAACTAAATCATTAATTCCCGCATGTTCACTTAAAGTTTGGTAGAGACCCTCAACCTCTGCTCTTGAATGAAACAAAGTGGAAAATTTTTCATAATTAGGTTTAAGTTTTTCAATCTTTTTCTTTTTTGCTTTTATCTCACCTATGAACTTTGCTGTTTCTTGTTTTTTCTTGTTCATATCTTCCAGTTTAGCTTTTTTCTTATCGACTATTGGATTTAAAATTGCATAATAAATTATTAAAAATAAAATTATTGCACCTGCTGAAATTCCGATCTTTATTAATGTTTTTTTATCAGCAAGTTGTAAAATTTTTGCTTTTAAATCTTCAACATTTAAATTTTTTAAATCTAATTTTAAATCCATATTATTTATGTCCTCTTAATTTTTACAAAAACTCTAAAACCTTTCATTGTCACGGTTCCCGCTTTTCTCGTTGGTAATTTCATAGATGATAAAGATGCTTGTTTAATTAATTTTTGTTTACTTAAATTACTTATAAATTTTAAAATATCTTGATCGCTTGCTGCGATACCTTGTATTGATACAGAGAATTTTCCGTTAAAATCAACTTTATCAAATTTTACTCTTTTTGGGACGCTAGATGCTATTTGGGCTAAAATTCTATAACTCAAATCTTTATTTGACTTCAAACTATTACTTAATTTTAAAGTTGTGGTTATTAATTTTAATTCTTTTGAAATAGCTTTATTTTCCTGGGCTTTAAGTTTATGGTTTTTAACTACCTGGTTATAATTTTGTAATTTTTTATTATAAGAATGTATATTCCAAAAAGATAATGCAAATAATATAAGATAAATACCTACTACAGCTCCTACAACACCTTTAAATGCAAAATTTGAAATTGCTTTCATTTTCTTTTGCTTAAACATTCCCTGTCTATTAGGTAGCAAGTTGATATTTTTTACTGCAGTTACAAATTTATAATAACCAAACACATCTAGTTTTCTAAAAGCAAGTCCAACTATTGTTGTAAGGTAAGATCTATTTGGCAAGTTTACTTGTTGTTCGTATTGTTGAGGAATTTTTAATCCATCAATAGGATCGAATAAGTTAAAACCTATGTTTACGAGAGTTTTTCTAAAAATAGATAAATAATCTTCAACATTTTTTAAATCAGATACAATTTTTATATTTCTTATTCTTTTTTCATACTTTGTTTCAAAATCTTGAACTGCTTGCTTCACTTGAGTAGTAAATCTTCTAACTAGAGCTTCTTTTTCTTCTTGATTTTGAGAGTCCATTAAAATTTTTCTATCTTGCCCTCTCAAAAAAATATCAGTAATTATTGGGTTATTATCATACAAAATCATCAAATAATTCTCATCTAATCCAAACTCTAATACAGCAGTTAAATTTGCATCTTCAGTTTTTCTTGAAATTACATTTATTTGGTCCACTGCTGACTTAAGAGCAAAACATTTGACATCTATTATAACAGGATTAAGTGCACTGTATTTTATTATTGAGGTATAACTATTAATATCTGTAAGCTTTGAAGCAACAAATAAAATATCCATAGTATTTTCTTTTTGATTTCTATTGATAACTTGATGAAATATAGAATAATCATCCAAGTTATCTGTAAGCTGAACTAAATTTTCCCACAAAGAATTAGTTTCGATTGCTTTCTGTAATTCTTCATCTTTCATTAATGGTGCTGTTACTACTCGAATTATTGCACTAGTTACAGGTATTGCTATTGCTGCATTAGGAGTTGTGATTTTAGATTTTTGCAATGCAAGTGATAATTGCTCTCCCATTTTTTCTGCATTATCAAGCACACTTGAATCTTCTGGTAAGTCTACTGGATGAGTAAAAAACTTTTCTAGTACCCACTGATTTGCTTTATTGCTAGAAATTTGAGCTAATCTTATTTCTTTATTAGTTAATTCAACTCCAACAATCTCTTCGCCTTGTACAGAAGATTTACCTAATTTAGATTTAAAAAAACTTTCAAATTTATTTTTTAAATTACTTCTTCCTCCAGCAGAAATTTTTGGTGTTTTAATACCTTTTGCAAAAGAAGGTTTTTTAAATTTAATATTTTTAAATTTATCTAAAAAACTTATTTTTGATTTTACTTCACTTTCTTTTTCTGATGTTTTTATATTTTCATTTTTAATTTCTTGAGAAACATTTGCTTGCACTGAAACAGATTCCTTTGGTTGTTCCATTGTTGGAACTGGTTGTTCTGGAGTTGTTGCTGGCTGTTCTGGAGTTGTTGCTGGCTGTTCTGGAGTTGTTTCTTGTGGAGTTTGTTGTTCTTTTAGTTTATTTGCGTGAACATCATCAAACCACTTCTCTAATATTGGTATTGCTTCTTCTAAATTTGGAGTTCCAGATGAAGAAATCTTTTGTTTTCCTTCAAAATAAAGTCTACCTACCCAATTTTTTGATTTTAACTCTCCTTTATACTTATCTTGCCTTACATATATATGTAACCTTCCATCTTTTTTGTGAATTACCTCATGCTCTTTTTTTTCATCACTTGCTTGTGGACTATCTGCTGCTTTTTCTACTTCAGGTTGGGTAGATTGCTCGGCAGAACTAACATCATCTTTATTTTCTGATGAAGAAGGAGGGTTTTTTAAATTATTTGTGTTATCAGATATTTTTTCGCCTTCTGGTTGATTTTCAGAAGTTTTATCTTCACTCTCTTTATTAATATTTATTTTTTCGTTATCTTCATCACTCATAAAAATTCAAAATATATTTTTTCTCTAACACAAATCATCTAATTCTCTAACACAAAAATTAAAAAATTATAACACAAAAGTAAAAGTTGTATGCTCAATATGGGTCAATTTAATCAAAGAATGCAAAAAAGATAACAAAATCAACACTTTTTTAAAATTTTAATAAATAGATAATATTTATAAATAAATCTAAATTTTAGATAAACTCTAACACAATTTAGTAAAACTCTAACACAAGTTCGATTTTTTTATTTTTCATTAATTGTGTTAGAGTTTAAAATAATTTTAAATATTAAAAAAAGTCAATAAAATCAACAAAATTTAACTTTTCAACTCAAAATTTAATTTTTGTGTTAGAGATAAATATTTTTGTGTTAGATATTAATATAAATTATTTCAAGTCTGTTAAGTTTTGATTTAATGCTGAAATATTTCAGTTATTCCTCTAATATTTAAGATAAATTTTGAATTTTTTTTAAAAATTTTGATAATTTTTCTATTTTTAAGTGAAATTTTATAAAAAAAAATTTTTTTTTTA
>CACCZY010000029.1 GCA_902550635.1 uncultured Pelagibacteraceae bacterium | reverse complement strand
TAACAATTTAATTACTTTTTCGTCAATTTTTGGCATAACATTGTTCCAAATTGTAAATGCTTGATGAGCTTGATAAATAAACATCATTTTTCCATTTTCGGCTCTATGACCAAATTTTTTAGCTTTTTTTAAAAAAAACGTTTCATTGGGATTATAAATAACATCGTAAAAAAATTTATTTGGTCCTATATCTTTGTAATTTAATTTAATTTCGTCGTTTTTTTTAAGCCCTATGCTAGTAGCATTAATAATCATATCAAATTCTGGAATTTCTCCCCAATTAATTAATTCTAAATTGGAATAATTTTTTTTTAAATCTTTTGCTTTCTGCATTGTTCTATTACTTATAATGATTTTAGAAGCCCCCATTTTTTTTAAACCTAATATAATTGAGGAAACAACGCCGCCTGCTCCTAAAATAAAAACTTTTTTATCTTTAATATTGTATTTAAGATGTCTAATTCCGAGTTCAAAACCAGCTATATCAGTATTGTGTCCAATAATTTTTTTATCTTTAACATAAATGGTATTTACTGAATAAGATTCATTTGCTTCGGGTGTTAATGTCTCAATAAAAGGTATAACTGATTTTTTAAATGGAACTGTTACATTTATTCCATCAATTTCACCTTTTTTAATTTGAAAAATTAAATTTTCTATATTTTCTTCATTTATTAATTTTTTATCATAAGTTGCTTTAATATTGTTTTGTTTAATCCAATAATTATGAAGCTTTGGTGATAGAGAATGTTCTATTGGATTTCCTATGACTAAAAATTTTTTCATTTGTAATCGATTAAATACTCTTTAATTTTTTTAATTGGTAGACCCATAATTGTATTTTCATCACCGTCTATTTTAGAAAAAAGTTCCCTACCCTCTGCCTCGATTTGATACACATTGTATGCATATAAAGTTTCATCCTTAATTTTTGACAAGTAATCTATTAACTGTTGTTTGCTCATTTTTTTCATTGTCAATTCTGCTTTATCTGTATAATTCCATATCATAAATCCGTTTATGGAAATACATACCGAACTTATAAGATGGTGTTTTTTTCCATTTAACTTAGTAAGAATCTCTAATGCTTGATATCTGTTTAAAGGTTTAGAAATTATTTCTCCATTTAAATCTATAATGCTGTCTGCTCCCAAAACTAACTCTTCATTTTTTTTTTGACTTACTTTATTTGCTTTTAATTCTGCAAGCTTTTTTGATACAACTTCAGGTGAAGCGCCATTTCTTAACAAACTATCTTTAACAGGGTTTTCATCAACATTTGATGGTTGAACATCACAAATAATTCCGTTTTTTTCTAAAATATCTTTTCTAACTTTACTGTTAGAGGCAAGTATTATTTTATGCATTTTTTTTTGTTATTTCGTATATTTTAATTACCGAAGCAGCTGTTTCTTCAACCGATTTTCTGGTTACATCAACTATAGGCCAATTATATTTTTTAAAAGTTTTTTTTGCATTCTCAACTTCTCTTTTAATTTTTTCAAAATTAGTATAATCAGTCTTTTCATTTTCTTTTATTGAACTCATTCTATTTTTTCTAATATCGTAAAGCCTTTTGGGTTCACTCGTTAGACCAACTACACATATTTCTTTTGGATTTTTTCTTAGATATTGTGGTACAGAATCTTCATTTACTAAAGGTATATTTGTGGTCTTAAGTCCTTTGTTGGCTAAATAAATTGAAGTTGGAGTTTTGCTTGTTCTGCTTACGCCCATTAAAATTATATCTGATTTATTTATTTCTTTTACCATGTTTCCGTCGTCGTGATTCATGGTAAATTGAATTGCTTCAATTCTATCATAATATTCTTCGTTCAAAATATGCTGTCCGCTGGGTATGTGAAGAGCTTTTTGATTAAGAAGTTTTGAAAAGTTTAAAATCAAATCTCCCAACACCCCAAAACATGGAACATTTTTTTTTTTTGATTCAGCTGCCAAATATTTTGCTAATTTATTATCAACAATTGTGTATAAAATTATTGGATTATTATTACTTTTTGTCTGTTCTAGTATTTTTGTTATTTGATTTTGAGTTCTAGTAAAAGAATATTGATGAACTTTATATTCAAAATTTTCAAACTGAGCTTTTAATGCCAAAAATATTCTATCTAGAGTATCACCGGTTGAATCTGATATTAAATATATATCGTGTGAAATTTTCATGTAAAAAGTGTTAAAGATTGTTAATAAACTCCTTCTAATTTAAATATAAAAAATTATTTCAAAAATTATTACTAATTTTAAAATTTAATTAACATAATAAAACATGTTGATAAATTATATACATAAAATTTAATAAAGCTAAAAATTAGACTAAAAATATATAAATTACCTTTAAAAATGATATTTATTATGTTGATAAAAACTTGATAAAATCTTAACAAATTATAATTTCCATTATTCACATGATATATAAATACTACTATCTATAAATATTATTATTTTATTATGAGCTTAATTCGAAACTGTATTATAGAAAAAAACAATAACAAAATACCTATATGGTTTATGAGACAAGCCGGAAGATATTTGCCAGAATTTAGAGAAATAAGAAAAAAAAATCCAAATTTTATTGAACTATGTTTAAATAAAAATTTAGTACCAGAAATTACACTTCAACCAATTAAGAGATTCAAGTTAATAGATGCTGCAATAATATTTTCTGATATTCTTATGATACCTCATGGACTTGGCCAAAAAGTAGAATTTAAAAAAGACTTTGGCCCTATTTTAAATAAAGTTGATATTAATAAAATATCAAAAATAAGTGAAAAGGAATTTACCAAAAATTTGATGCCAGTTTATGATTCAATGAAAATTATCTCGAGTAATGAAATAATTAAAACCAAAGATAAAATTGGATTTGTAGGGGCGCCTTGGACTTTATTAGTTTATATGATTAATCAAAAATCACCAAAAAAAAAAATTGCTAAAGAAATTCTAGATGACAATTTATTAATTAAAAGTTTGCTCAATATTATTGATAGATTTACAAAACTTCATATTAAAAATCAGATAGACAATGGAGCAACGTTAATTCAAATTTTTGATAGTTGGGCTGGTTTATTAAAAAAAGAAAATGAAATATCAGAATTAATATACAACCCAACGTTAAGTTTAGTTAATTATGTTAAATCCTTCAATGTACCGGTGATATGTTTTCCAAGAGAAATAAAAAACTATAAGGAATTCTGTGAGATTATTAAACCAGATGTTGTTAATATTGATTATAATGTAAATCCTAAAGAAATTGTTAAAAATATAAAAATCCCTGTTCAAGGTGGATTAGATCCAAAAATTTTATTAACTGACAAAGAAACATTAAAAAAAGAGACAATTAAATATTTAGAAATTTTCAAAGATCACCCTTATATTTTTAATCTTGGCCATGGAGTATTGCCCGAAACTAACCCTGGGATGGTAGAATATTTAGTTCAAACAGTAAAAGAATTTAAATGAAAAAAGCTGTAATTTTATTTAACTTAGGAGGTCCGGACAAACTAGATAGCGTCGAACCTTTCTTGTTTAATTTATTTAATGATCCTGCAATTTTAAACTTACCTGGTTTATTTAGATATCCATTAGCAAAGTTAATAGCAAATAGAAGGGCCCCAACAGCAAAAAAAATCTACGAAGAATTAGGTGGCTCCTCACCTATTTTACAGCTTACCGAAGAACAATCCTCTGCTTTAGAACTAAAACTAAATCAAGATGATCGTCTTTCAGAATATAAATGTTTTATTGTTATGAGATGTTGGCATCCAAGAGCAGAAAATGTCATTAAAAAAGTAATTAATTACAATCCAGATGAAGTAATTTTAATGCCTCTTTATCCGCAGTATTCAGCAGCGACCTCTGGTTCATCAATAAAAGAATGGAATGATATTTGTGTAAAAAATAGTTTTAAAATTAAAACAAGCACCATTTGTTGTTATCCGACTGATCAAAATTTTGTTCAAGCACATAAAGATGAAATAATGAAAAAAATTGATAGTTTAGAAAACTTTAAATTAATTTTTTCTGCTCATGGTTTACCTGAAAAAAACATTAAAAAAGGGGATCCATATCAATGGCAAGTGGAACAATCGGTTGATAAAATTGTTGAGTCTCTAAATATTGAACATTTAGATTGGATATTAAGCTATCAAAGTCGAGTTGGACCTTTGAAATGGATTGGTCCATCAACTGAAGATATAATTGTGGAAAATTCAAAATTAGGCAAACATATTGTTTTGGTTCCCATTGCATTTGTATCAGAACATTCAGAAACTTTAGTTGAGTTAGATATAGAATATAAAAAATTAGCAGATAAAAATGGCTGCAAGAATTATTCAAGAGTGCCAGCACTTGGAACAAATCAAAATTATATTAAAGCAATGTCCAATTTAATAATTAATAAACAAGATTATAGTTTTAATGAAGAGCTCTTTACTCCAAAGATTCAATGCCCAAACCAATTTAAGAAATGTCCATGTTTGAATTATGAATAGTTATTTATTATTTAAAAGCCTACATTTAATTGCTGTTGTTTCTTGGATGGCTGGCCTTCTATATCTTCCAAGAATCTTCGTTTATCATGTTGAGAATAAAGAAAAAAAAGAAGTGACAGATATATTTTATGTTATGGAAAAAAGACTTTTCTTTTATATCATGCGTCCAGCAATGATTTTAACTTGGATTTTTGGTTTAATTTTAATTTATTTAAATGGAATAGAAATCTTTTCTCAACTATGGATACAAATAAAAATAGTTTTGGTTGTTTTGTTGTCTGCTTATAATGAATATCTCGCCAAATGCCTTGTATCTTTAAAAAATAACACAAACACCAGATCTTCAAAATTTTTTAGAATAATCAATGAAATCCCAACAGTAATGCTTATTTTTATTGTTTTTTTAGTTATTTTTAAGCCAATCTAGGGTTGAAAAAAAATAAAGAGTATATATATAATATAGTATCTTAAATAAATTCCCAAAATGAATATACAAGAATTAAAGAAAAAAAGCTCAGAACAACTTATATCGCAAGCTGAAGAACTAGGAATTGAGAACGCAAGTACTTTAAGAAAACAAGAAATATTATTTGCAATTTTAAAAAAGCTTGCTGAAAAAAATGAAGAGATAACAGGTGGAGGTGTGCTTCAACTTCTCCAAGATGGTTTTGGATTTTTAAGGGCAATTGAATCTAATTATTTACCCGGACCAGATGATATTTATGTCAGCCCAAATCAAATTAGAAAATTTGGACTAAGAACCGGTGACACAGTTGAAGGACAGATAAGAGCACCAAAAGATGGAGAAAGATACTTTGCCCTTCTTCAAGTAAGTAAAATCAATTTTGAAGAAACTGAAAAATCTAGACATAAAATTGCATTTGATAATTTGACCCCACTTTATCCTGATAAACAACTAGTCATGGAAGTAGAAAGTAACAAAACTTCTAAACATATTGATTTAACTCCAAGACTTATAGATTTGGTCAGTCCAATAGGTAAAGGACAAAGATCACTAATAATTTCACCCCCAAAAGCTGGTAAAACTATGATTTTGCAAAGTATTGCTAATTCAATTACCGCAAATCATCCAGAATGTTTTTTGATGGTTTTATTAATTGATGAAAGACCAGAAGAAGTAACTGATATGCAAAGAACAGTAAAAGGAGAAGTAATTAGTTCAACTTTTGATGAACCAGCTCAACGTCATGTGGCGGTTGCTGAAATGGTTATTGAGAAAGCGAAAAGACTAACAGAGCACAAAAAAGATGTAGTTATATTATTAGATTCAATCACAAGACTTGGAAGAGCTTACAATGCGGTTGTTCCAAGTTCGGGTAAAGTGCTAACTGGAGGTGTAGATGCGAATGCACTACAACGTCCAAAAAGATTTTTTGGTGCTGCTAGGAATATTGAAGAGGGTGGTTCGTTAACTATAATTTCAACAGCTTTAATTGATACTGGTAGCCGGATGGACGAGGTTATATTTGAAGAATTTAAAGGAACTGGTAATAGTGAATTAATTTTAGATAGAAAAATATCAGAAAAAAGAATTTATCCAGCAATAGATATAACTAAATCAGGAACTAGAAGAGAAGAATTAATATTTGAAAAAAATGATCTTCAAAAAATGAATGTTCTAAGAAGAATTATCGCACCGATGGGTACAATGGATGCTATAGAATTTATAAATTCTAAATTAAAAAATACTAAAAATAATTCTGAATTTTTTAATTCTATGAATAAACCGGGTTAATTTATTATTTTTTTCAAAGAAATAAGTTCATTTTTATAGTTTTCCCATTGCTTAATAGAGGATTTATAAATAGGTTTTCTTACTTGGGCTAAACTTGCTGTAGCCACAGATTTTTTATTTTTATGAAAATTTAAACAATTATCATCCCATTCTATGTCACAAAATTTAACTATTTCTTTAATTTTATTTTCAGGACTAGATATTAGTTCTTCATAGTTAATCTCAAATATATTATCTTTAAAAATATTTTTCCAAAAAATCATTAGATCTTTGTAGGAATTGTAATAATTACCAAGATTTTCTAAATTATATGTAAAATTTAATTTTTTTGATGCAAACCAATTTTTATAATTTGACCAACAAACATCCATAGGATTTCTTGTACAATTAATAATTTTACATCCAGGAAATATTTTAAATATTAAACCAATCCACTTAAAGTTAAGAGGTGCTTTGTCTACTACTAGTTTTTTATTAATCTTAAATTTTTCTAAATTTTTGTTGTAATAATTTTTACTTTTAAAAAAAACATCATCTCCAAATTTATTAATATCTAAGTTTTGAAAATCTAATTCGTTTTTCATAAAATATTTTGTTACAATATTTTGAATAAAATTAAGCTCTCCTGCACCATAAATTTTGTTATGAGAAGATAGAATTTGTTCGATTAAGCTGGTACCTGACCTTGTCATTCCAACGACAAAAATTTTGTTTTCAGTATTATTTTGAACATTCTTATAATTAAAATTTAAAAATAATTTCTTTATATTTTCAAAAAGTTTTTTTTCATTTTTAAAATTGTAATTTATTAATGTGTTTTTTATTTTATTTGCTCTATCAAGGTGATAAAAAGCTTCTTTATATTTTTTTATATCTTCATATGCTTTACCAATAGCAAAATTTAAGTGAGATAAGGATTCCATATCAAAGGTTTTTTTTAGATTTATTTTTTCTTTCATATGAATAAAGTGTTTATTATCTTTTGTGTATTTTGTTATTAAACTTAAAGATTTATCAGCAATAGTTTTCGTTTTGTCTAAATTTAAACATATATTAAAGCAATTTTTTGCTTTTTCAAAATCACCAACTTGTTGATAAGCATTTCCTAAGGTAAAATTAATTTCATAATTATTTTTATTATTAGTTAGTATTTTTTCTAAAATACTTATAGCTTCTTTACCGTTATTAAGTTTTAATTTTAAGTTTGCCATATTAACTGCACCAGAAATATATTCTGGTTTTAACTTTAATGACCTTTCCAAATAGATTTCTGCTTCTTCATAATTTTCTATGCTGGTATGAACCAATCCTAAATTATTTAAAACTGAAATATCTTTAGAATTAGATTGTAAGGCTTTTTCTAAACAAACAATTGCTTTATCATGTTCGCCTAAATTATGGTAAGACAATGAAATTAAATTAGATAATATATTTAGCTGTGGGTTTTTTTTTAATAAAGGTAAACCTTTGTTAATAACTTCTTCATATTTTTTTGCACTATAAAAATTAAGCAAATTTTGTAATTTTTCTTTTATAATATTAATGACATCAGTTTTATTCATATTTAAAATGATTTTATAAATGTTTTTTTTAAACTACTATTAAAAAAAAAACATGAAATATTTTTGTTTATCATGAAGTTGTTTTGGAATACTAATAAAAATTCAAATACTTTTTGGGGAAATTATCACTCAAATAATTCCAGGGAGTGGATTTTTTACCTTCTAAAAATGGTAGGTGTTAATGAAATTGAAAAAATTGATAATATATCCAAGAATGAAAAAGTTATAATTGTTGATTCAGAGCTTTCTCAAAAGGACGCTTTTTACAAAAATTTACTATTAAAAACAAAAAATATTTTTTTAATCCATTTAGGCGATGAGGGTGGAACTGAAAATAAAAGTTATATTTATAATAATTGTATTCATATATGGAGAACTTTTTGTTTAGGTGAGTTTTTTCTTAATAAAAAAATAACTTGCATTCCCATTGGATATAAAAAAGGTATTTCAAATAATTTAAAGAATATAAATGATAAAAAATACAATTGGTCTTTTCTAGGAACAGTTCACGGATCTAGTAGGTTTGATTTACTTCATCATCACGAGAAAGTTAAAAATGGTTTTTCAAGAGCCACTAAAAAATTTGGATCAAAAGATTCTTTAAGTTCAGCTGAATATTATGAAGTTTTAAAAGATACAAAGTTTGTACCTACACCTCATGGTTACTATCATCCAGAAACTTATAGACTTTACGAAGCTTTAGAAAGTGGTTGTATTCCTATTATTGAAAATCCACAGAATTTTTTTGACAAATTTTATCCAAATAACCCTATATTAAAAATAAAGTTATGGAAAGAAAGCACAGACCTAATCATATCTTATTTAGAAGATAAAAAAAAAATAGAAGATCTATCCACTAGAATAACTAATTGGTGGGAAGATTATAAAAAAAATTTACAAAATAATTTTAAAGAAACCTTAGATGTTCAAAATTAATAAATTACAAAATATACATAATTCAATAAATAAGAAAAATTTTAACTTAAAAAATGAATTAGCCAAATGTCGAAAAGAATATGACTTAAATCCAGAATATTTATATCTTATGGGTTTTTTTTTAAAATTAGAAAATAGACCATATCTTGCTATTGATGCATTAATACTATCATTGAAAATTGATAATGATGAAATGTTTTTACTTAAAAAAAATTATGAAAAATGTTCAAATGATTTAATTAAAAA
>CACCZY010000028.1 GCA_902550635.1 uncultured Pelagibacteraceae bacterium | reverse complement strand
GCCAAAATTGTATTTATAAGATCCAACTTATACTTTGAGTCGATTGCAAAATCAGTATTAGGATATCTGTTTATAATAATTTTAAAAAATTTTTTTGAATCTTTAATAGGTTTTAAATCTTTTTTTTCTGATGATATGTTTTCAAAGTTGCTCATTCCCAACAAATAATAAGCATATGGTAAATTTGTATCCTTGGGATAGATTTCTAAAAATCTTTCAAGTTCAAAAATTGCATCACTATAGTATGCAAGCTCATAATAGCAATAAGCAGCCATCAATGCTGAACGTGGTGCCCATACAGATTGTGGAAAAAGTATTTCTGCATCGTTAAAATTTTTTACTGCAAATAATAAATCACCGTCTTCATATGCATCTATAGCTTTTTGATAAGACTCTATCATCTGTAACTCTATATCCTTTTCTTTGGTGATTTCTGTTTTTTTATTTTTATCTGGGCTAGAACAAGAGGTCAAAAAATATGAAAATAAAATTATAAATAATAATTGAAATAATCTCATAATCAGTTTTTTAACAGATTATAAAAAAAACTCTAATAATTAAGCTATTGATTTTAAATGATTTTGATAAATTAAACTCTGAGGTACTGTTTTTCCTTTTAATTCTATTAATGAATAATTACTTTTATCAGAAAAAACTTTTCTTAAAAGTTGATTTGTTAGATAGTGACCTCCTTGACTACATGATATTTTGGCAATCATTTTATAACCGGACAAATACAAATCACCAATACAATCTAAAATTTTGTGATTAACAAATTCTAATTTGTTTCTTAATCCGTCATCATTTAATATTTTACTATCTTTAACAACTATAGCATTATCTAAACTTCCACCTTTAGCAAATCCAGCTTTTTTTAAATTTTCAATATCTTCATATAAACAAAAAGTTCTAGACTCATAAATTTTTGACAAATCATCCTGATAAACATTGACTGAATTTCTTTGAGTATTTATAAATTTATTTTTAAAATTAATTTCAAAATCAATTTCTAAAGATATTTTATTTGGTTTAATTAAAATTGATTTATTATTATCAATAACTTCAACTTTTTTTTCAATCTTAATTATTTTAATAGGAACATCGCTATCTTTGATTCCTACTTCTAAAATTTTCTCTACAAATATTTTTGATGAACCATCTAAAATAGGAACTTCTTGTGCATTTATATCAATTTCAGCATTGTCAATACCAAGTCCATATAATGCTGCCATTAAATGTTCTATTGTTGAAACCTTTATATTGTTTTCATTACTTATGGTTGTGCATAGTACTGCATTACTTACATTGAAAATATTTGGAAATACCAAATTATTTCTATTTAAATCAATTCTTCTAAAAACTATTCCTGTGTTTGGTGCCGATGGTTTTATTGTAATCTTTGAATTAACACCTGTATGTAAGCCCACTCCTTCGAATGTAACATTGGCATTAATAGTTTTTTGATTTAAAATTGACATGGTTATTTATAATTTTTGACACTAAAAAATTAAAAACAACAATTGTTACAATAAAATTCAGTTATTATCTGAAAAAATGAAATAATTTCTCAAAAAAGCCCATTTTAAACATTTTTTTTGGCACCAGTATTACCTCATTTAAATTTGAACCTGCATTAATAAAACTCCCACAATCATAAATGTTAAAATCTCGATCTTTGTAAATATCAATTTCATCACTTAATGGTAAATATTTTTGCAAGTTAATTGAACTAAAATTAAATACTTTTGAACCATTTCCTAGTAAAATTAATTTTATTTTCTTTCTAAAATCCAACTTTCCAAACTGTTCACCTACTTTTTTGATAGATATTTCTAAAATCTCTTCAATTCTATATTCGATAATTTTACTAATATTTTTTTCATTTTCTTTTGTAATTTTAAAATTATCTGCAATTAATTTGTATTTGGGACTTAAGAAAAAATCTTTTTTATGAAAATTTTTTTTTATAAATTCTGATGAAATATAATCAATTTTAAGTATTTTAATAAGATCTTTATTTATATTATTACTTCCTATCGGAATAATATTAAAATATTTTAAAATATTTTTATTATAAAATAATACTGCAGTTTTTTTAAATCCTAAATCTATAAAAATTTTATCTTCGTAATCTATGCTAGAGTTATTTATTAAATAAAAAGTTTTTGAATATGAAGAACTTAAAATTTTATTAATATTAATATGATTATTAGAAAATAATTTTTGGAAATATTTAATTTTTTTAATTGGTATACATATAAATAATAAATCTAATGTAATTTTATCACATTTTTCAATTTTTTGAAAATCATCAATTTTATTTTCATCCGCGCTCAACTCAGTTATAAAAATATGTAAAATTTCATATTCATTATTAAACTTCAGTATTGTTTGCTTAGCATCTTGAATTAAATACTCTAAATTCTTTTTATCAAAAAAATTATAATTTATTTTTTTAGAAACTGAGAAGCCTATTGTTATGGTATTTTTATCATCAACTAATAAGTTAATATTTTTAATATAAATATTATTTTTTTTTTCTAACTCATATATCAAATTTTCAATTTTGTTCTTTTCAATATCCAAAAATAAATTATTATTTTCTTCATCGTTTAAAATAATTTTTTCCTCAGTTATTATTTTATTGTGTATTTCATCATTAAATGACAATATAATTTTAGAAGATCCAAATTCCATAAAAATTTCTGATAAACTTTTATTCATATGAAGTAATCACTTTATTTTTTATTCTTAAATCTATTTTATTAAATTTTTTTAGATTATTATTCAAAATTAATTCGTTTGCTATCGAAAGTTTTTTATTAATATTCTCTTTCGGCAGCATAATTACAAATCCACTTTTAGTCTTTATATCCCATCTTTTATTTTTATGAAAATACATACTCTCAATTTCATTTAATAATAAATCAGACTTTTTAATTTTTTCAGTAAGTTTTATATACTCATTAATATCAAGTATTCCTTCCAGCAAAGGTACATCATTTATTGTTCTGGTATCAGAATTAGGAATTTTTTTACCATTAGAACCAATAAAATACTCTTCACCAAAAAAATTTACTTTACCAATAATTGTTGTTTTAAATAAATCTATCAATAATACGTTTGGATATTTTATTTTAATATTATATTTTTCTACTAAATTATTGTTTTCAATAATTTTTACTATTTTTTTCTTATCAATAGAAAAAATATCTTCAGAATTTAATTTTTCGATTTTATACAAAATTTTATTATTTTGTTCATTGTCTAATCCTGAAATATATATTCCTTTTATTTCAAATATTTTTTTGAAAAAATTAGAAAAATTATAGTTAGTAATTGTAGTCAGAATTAAAAAAAAAACTAAATAAGCATATATTTTTTTTTTACTTTTTAATTGAAGCATCATTTATTAGTGTTTCTATCAATTTTATAAAACTTATTCCATTATATGATGCAATTTCAGGCACTAAAGATAAGCTGGTCATTCCTGGCTGAGTATTTAATTCTAAAAGATAAAATTTATTATTATAAAATCTAAAATCCGACCTAGTTACTCCCCTGCATTTAAGCAATTTATGTGCTTTGAGTGCAATAGATAAAACCTTGTTTAAATTTTTTTTATCTATTTGAACTGGAATTATATGTTTTGTTCCAGCAGAAGCATTGTACTTGGCTTTATAATCATAAAATAATCTTTTTGGTTTTAATTCAATTGCTCCTAGTTTTTTCTTATCTAATATTGCAACCTGAATTTCGCGTCCAGGTATATATTTTTCAATCAATATTTCTTTATATTTTTTAAGTTTTACTAAATTAAATAAAAAATTTTTTTTTGTACAAATATAAACACCAACACTTGATCCTTCATTTACAGGTTTAATAACAACTGGGAATCCTAAAAAATTTTTTACTTTCTTGAATATTTTTTTTTTATTTAATTCAAAATTAAATACTAAATATTTTGGTGTTTTTATTTTATTGTTTATAAATATTCTCTTAGATATCAATTTATCCATTGCAGTAAATGATGATATAACACCCGAATGAGTATATTTAATTTTTAAATTTTCCAATATCGATTGAATAAATCCATCTTCTCCAAAGGTGCCATGCAAAGCATTAAAAACTATATTTGGTTTAATTTTCTTTAAGTTTTTTATTAAATTTTTATCTGGTTCTAAAATTTGAATATTTGTATATTTGTTATTTTTTAATTCTTTATAAACAGACTTAGCAGATTTTATACTAATCTCTCGTTCGTTGGAAATTCCACCCCCAAGAATTATAATTTTTTTTTTTTTATTCATTTATTTTATAATTTGAACTTCTAAATCTAAGTTAATTCCTGTTTTTTGTTTAACTTTATTTTTTACAAAATTAATCAGATTGTTCATATCTTTAAAACTTGCATTTTTTTCATTTATAAAAAAATTTGGATGTTTTTTTGAAATTTTTGCATCACCAAATTTTACATCTCTACCAACTGAATCATCGATTAATTGCCATACTTTTTTATCTGTTTGATCTATTGGATTTTTGAATGTACTACCTCCTGTTTTAATTTTAGAAGGTTGAGATTTATTTTTCATTTCTTTAAATGTAAAAATTTTTTTTTTAATTTTATTTTTCTCACCTTTTTTTCCTTTAAAAGTCGCGCTAAGAAAAATTAAGTTAGGATTAAGATTTATTTTTCTATAACTAAATTCTATCTTTTCTTTTGGAATAGATAATATGTTTCCGTTTTCATCTAACGCTTGTACTGAAACAATAATATCTTTAAATTCATTTTCGAAACACCCTGAATTCATTCTTATCCCTCCTCCTACAGTTCCTGGAATACAGGATAAAAACTCAAAACCTGAAATTTCATTTTCCATTGCATATTCAGACAACTTTTTATCAATTGTGCTGGCACCTGCTATTAAGGTTGTCTCATTAACTTTAGAAATATTTGAAAAATTAGATCCTAATTTAATTGCAATACCATTAATTCCTTTGTCACTTATTAAAAGATTTGAGCCAGCACCAATAATATATATTTTTTCTTTTTTTTTTATATTTTTTCTAAGCCGCACTAAATCTTTTAAATTTTTTGGTTTAAAATAAGCTTCAATTACTCCTCCAATATTAAACCAATTGGTATTTTTAAGATTATATTTAAAAGAAATTGAACCTTCTAAATCTTTAAAATATTTCTTCATTTTAATAAATTTTATCTTTTAAATTGTGCATCCAACTTGATATAGATCCTGCTCCCATTCCAATAACAACCTTATTACCGTAGATCGTTTGATTAACAAATTTATATAATTCTTTTTCTCCCTTAATCATAAATAATTTTACTCTTGAATTTTTAATGATTTCTCTAGCAAATTTTTTGTAATTAAATCTCAAATTTATTTTTTCTCCTGCGGCATATATGGGACAAAGTACTACAGTATCACAGTTCTTAAATGAGCTAGTAAATTTTTTTCTTAAATCATTAACTCTGGACATTCTATGAGGCTGAAAAATTACAATTATTTCTTTTTTTTTATAAACATTTTTTACTGAATTTAAGACTTCAGTTATCTCTGTTGGATGATGAGCATAATCATCAAAAAAAAGTACTTGTCTTTTCACAAATAACTTATTAAATCTTCTTTGTACACCAGTAAAATTTACTAAACCTTTCTTAATAATATTTTTTGATAAACCAATACTTGATGATACTGCAAAGGCTGCTGTAGCATTTCTTATATTGTGTTTTCCTATTAAAGGAATTTTAATTTTTTTAACAATTTCTTTACTTTTACCAGGAACATTAATCAACAAATCAAAAAATGAATGCTTATGATTTTGAATTATATTTCTAATACGATAATTAGATTTATTATTTTCTCCATAAGTTAAAAAATTTCTAACTTTAATTTTTTTAATGATTTTTTTATTATTTAAATCATCTAAACAAATAAATGATCTTCCAAATGAAGGCGTCTTTTCAATAAAGGTTTTAAATTCATTAATTAAATTTTTCATATTCTTATAAAAATCCATATGTTCTCTATCAATATTGGTGATAATTGAGTAAGTTGCAGGTACTTTTACAAAACTTCCATCTGACTCATCTGACTCCACTATGCTCCAACCACTTCTTCCTAACTTAGCAGAACTTTTTAGTGAATTAATAATACCTCCATTAATTACAGTTGGATCCAAATTCGCTGCTGAAAATATTGATGAAATCAATGATGTTGTTGTTGTTTTTCCGTGTGACCCTGCAACAACTATATTTTTCATTAATGAAACTATATTAGCAAGTGCTTCGCCTCTTTTATAAATTGGAATTTTTTTTTTTTTTGCTTCTTGATATTCTACATTATTGTTTTTAATAGCTGAAGAAATAATTAAAATTGTTGCATTAGATATATTTTTTCTATAGTGACCAACATAAAGTTTTATTTTTTCTTTTCTGAGTCTTTCAAAATTTTTATTATATGATTGGTCGCTACCTTGAATTTTAAAACCAAGTTGGCTCATAATTATAGCTAAACCACTCATACCAATTCCACCTATTCCAACAAAATGAACAATCTCTGATTTTGCAATTTTAATTTTCATACAAAGTTTTGGTTAAAATTTCATTTATATTATTCCAAGTGTTTTGATAAGAAATTTTTCTCATATTTTCTTTTTTATCTAATATCTCATTAGTGTTATTTACTAAATTTAAAAGAAAATTGTTTGAATTTTCAGTAAAAAAGTTTTTTTCCTCAAAAACCCAACAGCAGTTTTTATTCATGTAGTAATTTGCATTTTCTAATTGATGATCGTCTTTTGAATATGGGAAAGGTATTGCCACAAATGGAACATTAAAATACACTAATTCTGCTAAGGTTGAAGCGCCTGCTCTTGTTATAACTAAATCACTATCACAGATGTATTTATGTATGCTATGATTAAAATTAAACAATTCAAAATTAATTTTATTTTCCTGGTAAATTTCAGATATTTCTTTATATTTTTTTTCATTTATTTTTACCTGATGATATACAAAAATATTTAATTTTTTTGATAATCCAAAAATCAAAGAAAATAATTTTTTTTCAAATATTTCTGCTCCTTGACTACCCCCAATAATTAAAATTTTAAAAATTTTATTATCTTTTTTTTTATCTTTTTTTAATTGGTAAATTTCTTTTCTCAACAGAGAAGGAATAAGTTTTATTTTATTTTTATATTTTTTTGGAAAATATTTTAAATTTGATGAATAACAAAAAATTTTTTTTGATAGACCTAAAAAAAATCTATTTGATCTTCCAATCGTCATATTTGGTTCAAAAAGAAAAATATCTAAATTTAAAGATTTTGCTGCAAGACAGGTGGGTATAGACATATAGCCGCCTGTACTAACGACAGCATTAAAATTATTTTTTTTTAAATAAAAAAAAGAATTAATTAAAATTAAAGTAAATTTATATATAACTACAGGAATTTTAAAAAAACTATTTAACTTTGTTGACGAAAAAACTCTATATTTATATTTAGTTGAATCTATAAATTGTGAGCCTCTTTTATCTGTTTCCAAAAAAACATCAAAATTTTTTTTTAAATGATCAAATATAATAGTTGCAGGCACAGTGTGTCCACCTGATCCACCTGTTGTTATCAATATTTTTTTTTTCATTTAAAATTTAAATCTCTTCTTGTTAGATTAAGAATAATTCCCGAAATTAATGATGTACTTATTACTGATGATCCACCATAGCTCAAAAAAGGTAATGTCATTCCTGTTGTTGGTAACAAATTTATATTAACACCTAGGTGTATAAAAAATTGTAATAATATTATTATTGTTGATCCAAATAAAACTAATTTAAAAATATTGTTTTTTTCTTCTGATATTTTTTTAAAAACCATATAAGAAAACAATAAAAAAATTACCATTAGTAATAATATAATTATGAAACCAAATTCTTCAGATATTGCTGAGATTACATAGTCAGTATGTACCTCAGGTACAGTATTTTTTAGTACACCTTCGCCAATACCTTTGCCAAAGAAGCCGCCACTGCTGATAGCTTCTGATGCTTTGTCTGATTGATAACTGTTTCCAGTGGATGGGTCGAAAAAAGATTTCAATCGAATAATTATATATTGATATCTTGGAAAAAAGACCAAAATTATTCCTAAAAAAGAAAACATTAACAAAAATAAAAAAGAAAATATGTAAAGATTAATGCCTGATACAAAAATAATACTAAGCCAAGTTAAAAAAATCAACAAACTTTGTCCAATGTCAGGTTGAGAAATTAAAAGAAAAATAATTATTAAAACAAGAGTAAAAGATAGTGCATATTTAAAATAAATATTTTTTGAATATTCAGATGCTAAAATGCTCACGATCATTATAATAAAAAAAGGTTTTAATATTTCTACAGGTTGAAATCTTGGTAAAAATAAAAAATCCAACCAACGTTTAGAACCTTTAACTTCAATACCAATAATTGGTACCATAAAAAGTAAAATTAAGCTTAAAATAAATAATATTTTGGATATTTTAATTAAATAAAATTTTTCTAAAGAAGAAAAAATAAAAATAATTATAAGTCCTACTGAAACAAATATAAGATGTTTAAAAAAAAAATAATAGTCTTTGGTATTTAATTTTTCAGATGCAATTAATGAAGTTGATGTTAAAGAAAAAAATAAACTCAAACTAAATAATAGTAAAATTATAAATAAAATTTTTTTATCAATATTTTTCCACCAAGTATGGTATAATTTTAAAAAAGCATTCATACTAAACGTAAATTAAATTTCTTAATTTAGAATTTTTTACTATTTCATTAAAATATTTTCCTCTTTCTTCAAAATTTTTAAATTTATCAAATGATGCTGCGGCAGGACTAAATAAAATACATTTTGTAAAATTAGGTTCTATATTTGAGTTGTTAATCTCTATTATCTTATTAATCGCTTTTTTTAGATTTTTTATCTTAAAAAATAGAATTTTATTTTTAAATTCTTTTTTAAAAAAAGCATAATTATTACCTATTATAAAAGCATTAATATTTTTGT
>CACCZY010000027.1 GCA_902550635.1 uncultured Pelagibacteraceae bacterium | reverse complement strand
AAATTGCTGCTATTTCATTAACTAAGTCTTTTGGAGAAGCAGAAACAAAAGCCCAGAAAACAGAACTTGATAAAAAAATAAAAATACCAAGTTCAATGCCAGAAAACATAGATTTATTAGAATTTGGTAAACTTAAAGAATTAAATGATAAATTAAAAATTGAAAATGAACTTTTAACTAAGGAAAATCAAAGATTAAAAATTATTAGTGAAAAAATAATTAAAGAAAACAAAGCTAGTAAGCAATTAATTGTGGAACTGCTCAAAGAAAACGAAAAAATTAAATTAGAAAAGGAAATCTTCAAAAACAAAATATTAGAAAATGAAAACAAAGAATTGCTAGAAAAAATTGAAACAGAAACATCAAAAAACAATGTAAATAGATTTACTTTATTATTGTTTGTTATAATTTTAATCTTAGTTTTTTATGGAATTGCTTCTTTTATTATATCAATCGGCCAAGCTTCAATACGTAAAAATTATTAATTTGGATCACCTAAAATTTTATTTTCCGTCTACTGCAACTATTGTTAAATCATCTTTTTGAATTTTGCCTGATTTCACAATGTCTTCAATTATTTTTTTTAATCTTTCATTGTTAGGAGTTGATTGATACTTTTTAATATAGTTTTGGAAACCTTCTGCACCTAACATTTTTCCATCTGGGTCTTTAATTTCTGTTATGCCATCTGTAAAAATATATAAAGAACTTTTTGAGAAATTTATTGTTTCTTCCTTATATTTTATTTTTGGCATTATACCCAGTGGTGGGCCTGCTTCAGTATAATTTGAAAAATTTCCATCTTTCGAATAAATTAATGGAGGTTCGTGTCCAGCATTTGAAATCAAAAGTGTATTTTTATTACTATCGTAAATACCAACAAGCATTGTAACAAACATTCCTCTTGATGTCGTTTCACAAATTTCAGAGTTTAATATGTTCAAAAGTTCTGCAGTAGAAAAAATTGTTTTGCTTAAGCACCTGTAAAGACTAGATGCCTTTGACATAAGAAGTGATGACTTAATTCCTTTTCCTGAAACGTCAGCAACACCAAACCCATATTTTCCATCACCTAGATCTGAAAAATTATAAAAGTCACCAGAAACTACTTTTGCTGGAATATTGATTCCAGAAATTGGAAAAGGATCGTTTTTATTTTGAGATAGTAAAGTTTTTTGAATTTCACCAACTATTTCTATTTCTTTTTGCATTCTATTTTTATCAATTAGTTCTTTAGCCATTTTTGCATTTCTAATTGCAAGTGCCGCTGGTGTAGAAAGAGTTTCAAGAAGTTTTCTATCATCTTCTTCAAATAATTTATTTGTTGTTTTTTTATTTAAGCAATGTATTACTCCGATGCATTCGTTAGCCGCAATAAGTGGTGCGCATAAAACAGAATAAGTGGTAAAGTTTGTTTTATTATCCAAATCAAAATAAAATTCTGCAATTTCTCTTACATCTTTTCTAACATCCCCAACTCTAATACATTTTTTTTGTAGAACAGCTTTACCCATAACTCCTTGTGTTAAAGGAATTTCATATTCTTCAAGATAGGCTTGGTGCTTCGATGCAATACATTGAAAGACTTGTTTTTTTTCTTCAATTAAAAATATATTCGCAGCTTGTGCATTAATTCTTTTAATTATTACTTCCAAAGCATTTTGAAGAGTATCATTTAAATCAAGTGATGTTGCAAAGTCCTGGTTCATTTGGCTGATGATAGCCAAATCTTGAATTCTTGAATCTTCTTTTACGGGTTCAGGCTTTTTTGATTTAAAAAACATTTTTATATTTTGCATTTTATCTCTTTTTTGATATTTTCAACAAGGATGGAAATTCTAATATATTCACCAAATTTTTATTTGCATATCCAGGATGCTGTTGTTTTTGTGCAATATTGTATTGAAGGTATAGTTCAAATAGCATCTCAAATTAAATTATAAATCAGTGTTATATTTTGCAGCATTTATTTTTGGTAGCATATGGGGAAGCTTCTGTAATGTTTGTATTTATCGACTTCCTGATAATGGAAATATTGTTAAAAATAGGTCTTTCTGTCCATCATGTAAAAAAAAAATAAATTGGTATGATAATATACCTCTTTTATCATATGTGTTGCTTCAAGCTAAATGTAGAAATTGTAACAATAAAATAAGTTTTCAATACTTTTTAGTTGAACTTATTTCGGCAATAAACTTTACAACAATATACTTTTTATATGGCATATCAATAACCACATTACTCTTAATTGTTTTAAGTATTTTTTTTATTATTATTTTTTTCATTGATTTAAAACATTATATAATCCCAAATGAATTAACTTTTCCTTTAATGGTAATTGGTTTTATAAAATCTTTTGATCCAAATCTTAATCAAATGATTTTTCCTAATTATATTAATTCTCTTATTGGAGGATTGTTTGGCTATTCAATAATATGGTTAATTATTTTTTTATACAAAAAAATTAGAAACAAAGAAGGAATGGGACTTGGTGATGCAAAGCTGATGGGTGCTGTTGGTTTTTGGTTTGGGTGGGCAAGTATCCCATTTATAATTTTTATTTCTTCAGTAGTTGCTCTGGTTATAGTTATTCCTTCTTTAGTTAACAAAACTAAAAGTATGAAAGCACAAATACCTTTCGGACCTTATATTATTATTGGTTGTTTAATTTATGTTTCTTTTGCGAACCAAATAAAATACTTTATTCTGTAATGGAAAAGTTTTTATTCTTTAATATTATTGTATCAGCATTTAATATATTTATTATAGTTTATGCTTACTCATTAAATTTTTTTCCAGCTAAATGGCGAAAAAAAGTAAATCAAGATACATTAGTTGGGCTTGCACTAATATTTTGTACAATGCTAACTATGTTTAGTTGGATTATATATTCTTATTTTAAAATTTTTAAACCTTTTGAAGATATAGGTTTGTATTTAGTTTTAATGAATTAAAATTTACTTTTAAATCCAATATTCAAAGAATAAGTTTCTTGTTTAGAATTTGTTTTTTTTGCAGAGGCATCAAAAAATATATTTGTATTTTTTTTAAAAGAATAATCAGTTAATAAAGAAATTTTTGAATTTAAATCTTCCTGTACTCCTCCATCAAAATTCTTTTGGTATCCATTAAAATTATACTTTTGGTTTTTTCCGTCTATGATAGTTCTGTATCCTAAAGTCAATTCAGGATTAAATTTAAATTTATTTTTTGGTAATGTGGACCAGCCTAAAGTAACATCCCCCATGACTTGTCCTAAAGTACGATTTTTCCATGTTACATGATCGGATGTTTCCTGATAATTAAAAAAATTTTCAAAACTAGAGTCTAAATTATACTTTAAATATGAGTTATTATTAATTTTTGTAAAAAACTGTGTTCCAATAATTGAGGAAAATGATTTATGATCTCCTGTAATAATTTCTTTACCTCCTGCAACAACATTGTTCAAGCGAATACGATTACCCTTATAGTTATGATAACCAAAAATTGCTTTGATATTTAAATTTTCTAAAAAAAAACCAGCTTGATATGTTTTATCTTCAACATTTTGATTAAGTAAATCAATACTATTATCTAAAAAATTAAAAACTAAATGACCTTTAATTTTATCGTTTTCACTTGGATAACCAAAAGCAAACCCATTTATATTGCTAGCAAACTTATTAATAGATTTTCCTCGCTCCCTTTTTGAATATGATTTTAATGGTAAAGCAAAATTTTCATTATTTTCCATTTTAATCTTTGCAAAATCATAAACATCGTTGATTATATCTGTTCTTAAAGCTCCTATTTCATCAGAAACTGACTGAAACAAAGGTGACACTGATTCTACAAAGTCCTCACTATAGGCTAGCTCTCCACAATTAGATTTATTATTTACACTCCACGTTCCTGTTATTTTAAAATAATATGAAGAGCAAAGATCTAAATTAAGTGTACTGCCTGTAACACTGTTGAAGTCAGCATCAATTATACCTACTAAAACAGTACCATCGAATAAATTCACTGTGTTGTTATCGTTTTGTAATTGTATAGATGCTCTAGTACTATAACTTGTGTTATCAACGATTATTTTTCCATAGTTATTTAAAGTAGAATTTTGACCTAATTCAACTGAATCCCATTCGGCCTGAATAGTTCCCCAGTTATTTATTGTGGAACGATTACTAGCTTGTGCATCAGAAGTTTTTGTTGCTATTGCTCCAGAACCAGCTGCAGAAATTAATCCTCCAGGATAGTTATTTATTATACTATCATTGTCTTCATACATTAGTATTGCTTCTTGCGTAGTGTCAGCAACTATATCTCCATAGTTATCAATTTTAGTTTTATCAGATGCATGAAATCTTATAGTCCATTTATTAGATGTCTTAATAGTTCCTTCGTTGTAAATATAAGGACCAATACCATCTCCATCATTGTCTTGGTCATTGTTAGGAACAAATATAGCAGAAAAGCCTTCATTATAGATGGTTCCATAGTTATATATTTTTATATCATAAGCTCCGTCTGTACCTGTTCCTGTTATTGTTTGGTTTGTGCTAGTCTCATCATCTTCGTAACTATGTAAAGTCCCTCTATTTGTGATTGTAATGTCACCAGACTTAACTCTTAAACCTTTTTGATGATTAAGAAAGTAGAGGGTGACACCTGAGTTAATAGTAAAGTCTTCGGTAACATTAGTACTGCTAGTTCTTGTCTCAGTTTCAGAAATAGTTTCTGCATATAAGGTAACGTTGAAACCTAAAAAAAAAAATATAAAAATTATTAGCCTTTGTAGCCTCATAATTCCCTTATACATTAAAAGTTAGATTAACTAAAAGTCAGATTCTCTCCAGTTACTTCTGCTAGAATCTACTTCGCCAGGTGCTGCAAGTACAGAATATAATGTATCTGCATCTTCTTTTGGACCCGCAACATTCCCGTAAAGTGTGTCACCAAACATTACAAGCTCTGATAATATACCTTCTCTTACAAATAAGCACTCTTTTCCAGTTGGAGCTCCACCTAATGTTAGTTCATGAGATGTATTGCTTCCGCATTCATCATCGGCTGCACAAATATATGCATTTCCAATATTACACTTGTTTGCACCAGCTGGTGGTTGGTAAACAGGGAAATAAATATGTCCTTTAAATAAAGTTGGAGGTGCTGATATTTTTCTATATGTATTTGCAGATTGAGCTGCAGGAAGTCCATCTACTGTATCTAAATGAATTACCCAAGCCATCTCATTTATTGTTGGACAATCAAATCCAGCATAATCTCCTGTTACATCTTTACATATAGCTGCATCTTCAACACTCATTGCACTATCCGCACCTTGAGCAGCCATAGACAAAAAGCTATCATTATTTTCACGCGGTATTGTCACTGAATTTAAGTGTGCAAAGTAAGGATAATGAACATCTTTTACACCATATAAGATGTTGTCCATAAATTTATCACCACTACCAATATCTGAAAAGTTACCAGTTCCTCCAAATAACCAGAAGTGATTTGTATCAGCTCCGATTCCTGCATCCATTGAAAAATAACTATATCTATGGTTAGTTGTGTTGGCACGTAAATTAAATAAAGTTGTCTGATCAAACAAGTCAGCATTATTTTTAGTTGAACTTGTTAAATTAATTTTTGTAATTTTTCCTTCAAGATCATTGAAGTATACCATTCCTCCTCTCCAAGGAATGTTTGATGCAGTGTCAGGTGTTATCACTACTGCAGATGAAGGTAATGCGTTTCCAATATCACTGCCATTAGGTGTTTCTACTAAACCTGCAGCAGTATTTAGTCCTGTTGGATCAGTATCAATTATTGTAATTGGCCCTGAATTAACATCGGCGGCATATATTGATCCTGGGTTATCTTGGTCTTCTAAATCAACTATAAAGACTGCAGATCCAGCACATAAATTGGTACTTCCCATTCCACCACCCATTACAGCTACATATCTATCAAATTTTGAATCTTCCCTTTCTCCTGCTACTTTTGATGGTATTCTAAATATTCTTGGTGCTGACCAAGTTTCACCTAGTTGACTATAATCATAAATTGGATCAATTCCGGCACTAGCTGTACAAGACGTTGCGATCGAAAAGTAATTTCTTTCACGAGTTTCTACATCACTACTGTCTGGAGATTTATATATTTTATCTTCAGGAAATGTTAGGATTAGCTGACCTCCTCGCATTTCAGCTTTTTGGATATTTATTTTTTTTAATTCTCCATCTTTAAATTCTGTTATAGTTAACGAGCTTAATGGAACACTTACGCCATCACTTGTAGGAACTGCCATATCAAAAGTAAAAGTAGATCCAATATAACATGTGTTAGTTCCATCATTAGAAAACATACCAGATGCTGCTTCTGCATTTGTTTGACATGTAGCTATACCATCTAAAGTTGGGGTTAATTCTCCAGTTGGATCTGTTGCATCATCTGCATCTCTTGCATCTATTGCATTTTGATTGGCCTGTTTTGCTTCTAAAGAGTCGGTTATTGATGCCTTGCCAGCTGAATAGGAAAATATTTGAACATCTCCTTGGTGATCCGCAACTAAAACTCGACTATTGACCGAGTCATTAAATATAGAAACCATATGAAGTGGACCTTTTCCCTCTTTTAATATTGGATTTGTTACATCTAAAATTGAAAAACCTGCACCACCTCTGCCATAAGGTATCATTAATAAAGTATGCCATCTTTTTTGATCTTCAAAATTTCCTGTTTCATCTAATCCTTGCATGTACACGTCATGAACTACAGGGGAACCGTCTACACCAAAGATAGCGTTAGAACCTCCTTTGCTTCCATCCACTTTTCCATCCAAAGCAGTGTTAATTATTCCAGGTAATAACCCTGCTATAAAAGGTGGTATGAAAGCCCATTCTTCTTTACCAGTTTCCGCATTTAATGCATGCAACATTCCAGAGTTTGATCCAGCATAAACTACACGTCTTCGTGAAGCATGTTTATTCATAAATCCCTGATAATTGTTTGTTGCTCTAAAATATGCTTCTTGGTTAGTATCGGTAAATTGAAAGTTTGCATCTGGTGGTCCAATTTCTATTAATTGAGAATGGTATATATCGCCAAGAACATGACCCCTTACCTCAGTTACATTACAATCACCATCGTAATCAAAATAGTCTGTTCCTTTCATAAAATTAATTAATCCTTCTAATTCATCTGCTGTACCATTCTCGCCAACACCTGCACAGCTAGAATTTGCATGGTGATAGTCTGTTAGCTGGTACCCTAGACCTATGAACAAGCTTTCGATTGCTGCTGAATTGTCTACATTAAAATTGTCCCAATTTCCGACGTATCCAGCATCTTCAATTGCACTCCATATATTTCTAGTATCGTCCGTTCCAGCTGGGCTTGATTGACTTTTAATTTTTTCCGCAGCATCCCAATTCCCGCCATGAGTCATTTCATGAATTACATCACCTTCTTTTGTAAGAGTCTTTCTTAGTATTGTGCCTTGCCATTCTCCCATCTGTTCATAGGCAAATTGTGCTTGATACAGCGAACCACCTTTCTCAACCGTTGCTGTAATGGAAGGTGCTGTAAAAGATAATCTTTCAGCAAGAATTTGTCTTATTCTTGCAGTTAATTCCGTTTTTAATTCTTCCGCAGTATCAGCAACAATTGTGGGAATACATTCTGTATCATTCCCAGTAGCATCATCACATGATCCGGCAATCGCCATTCTATCAAAATTTCTCATTGCTCCACCACTGATACCTCCTCCATAAGCGACCATTATAGATTTAACACCATGGCTTTTTCTTAAAGTTTCAACTAAAGGTCGAGCTGTAGCATGGTTTTTCCATGCTCCATCTCCAATAACAATTACATAATTTAACTGGCAGTCTGAATCTTTATCAATAACATTTGTGTTAGGATCTGTAAAATATCTATGTGCCATTTGAGCAAATGCGTTTGCATCTGTACCCCACGCAAGACCCTGGGGATTTAAAAATCTAGGAATTTTAGTATAACCTTCAGGACTTATGGCTACATTTAAACATGAGTCCGAATTACATCTTAAAGATCTTCCTTCTGGATGAACTCCGCCAGTCCAACCTAAATAATATTGACAATTATTTAATCTGGCATGGCATTGCCACCCACCTCTATGGCTTCTTTTAGCTCTGCCAGACTCTCCAGAATTCCAATGTCCATAGCCAAAGTGTGCTCCTGTGGTAAGTGTAGTATCTGCTAAAACAGCATTGATTGCTTGTTTAACTCCAGCCCATCTTGACATATTTCCTCCTCCAAATTGTCGAACCCAAGCTGTATCTTTATTAGTTGCATTAAAAAGATTTTCATTAAAAACATCTACAATTCCTGTTGGAGATCCAACAAGAATTTCATCTTCAGTAATTGTTATAGCTCCTGGTCTATTTAATCTTACACTGCTTGCTGCAAGTGTATTTGGATCCTCTGTATTTCTAGCATATTCTAGCGCACCTGTTCCGGCTCTTGCTATAACATTAAGTGTAGTAGTACCAGTTAACTCTACTTTTTTGAATTACATTTCTAGTACTTGAAGTTATAACTAAAATGTCATCATCTTCTGGTGAAATTTCAAAACCTGATACTGGGGCCAATTGGGTATCTAAATTTCCTCTAGCAACTGAAGCAAATTGTTCTGTTGGTCCTACATTGCCTCCCGAAACTTGATACGTGGCACCATTTCTTGTTAAAGCATATCCAACCAGATGCCTTCTGCATTCTAAATACAGCATTGATGCATCGGAAGTTACAGCATTCCACCATGAGTCTCTCATACATCTTCCAGCACTGTTCCAACTTCCTCTTCTACCAAAATTTTGTAATGAACTTTGTCCTGTACTAAGATTTACTGACTGAAATCTGTTACTTCTGCCCCATCTTCCAGTTACAAATAGAAAATGTTCTGTTCCTATTTTTACTACATCCACACCTTGTATATGTGTCATAGAGATTGGAATATAAAACCTACAATTTTGGCCATCCTCTGATATTCCAATAATAGCTCTTCTGTTGGCGGTTCTAAAAAAATAAACATCTTCAGTTGTAGTTCCACCATCAGTAGAAATATCATCTGCAAATTCCATTTCTGCACTGTGATTAGCTAAAATATTTATAGTACCCGGAGAATAGCTTGAATGATTTGACACATTTGCACATGTCATATTACCTCCTCTAAATCTTCCTATATTATTATTATAACTACGATCCCTGGTTCCATCGGCAGAAAAGAATTTTACTATTCCTAATCTTCTTGATTGATTTATCAAATAGTTTCCATCATTATCAACAGCAAATCCATTGGTTCCCTCAATTGCATCTCTATTATTCATCATCCTTTGCATGCTTGCTGAACTATCAATTAAAAATAAAATGTTAGCTGGTACATCACCTTCTCCTGATCCAGGAGGAATAGGTTTTGCCTGAACTTGTTGATGAATGTTCAGTAAAAATAAAATTAATAATAAATTTTTAAAAATTTTAATCATAACTTATTCTAGTACAATTATATTTTCTCCATAAGTTTGGTCTATAAATTTTTCATTTGAGATGTCTAGTGACTCATAAATTTCATCACTTATTTCATATTTCGAATATAATATTAACTCACCACCTTGGTTAATTTCTTTATAACCTCGCCAATTTTTATTTGCTGGTTCAGAATCAATATTTCCATAATTACTTTTCACAAATTCGTAAATTTTATTTATGTCTTTATTTGGCTCCTCTGTCTCAACTCTTAAACCTACCAATTTAGATTGATATACAAATGCATAAAGTCTCGTATTTTCGAGTCCTAGATCTGGGCAGTAATCATTTGTGTTTGCACTAAATCTGTGTGTTGCTAGATCCTCTTCA
>CACCZY010000026.1 GCA_902550635.1 uncultured Pelagibacteraceae bacterium | reverse complement strand
ATCGATTTGAAATGGCAGAGTTTGCAAAAGAATGTGCAGAAAAAAAAATAAACTTTATTGGAATATGTTGCGGTGCTGAACCTCACCATGTTAGAGAAATGGCTGTTGCCTTAGGTCGAAAACCTATTTCTTACAAATATTATCCCGACATGTCCAAACATTATGCACATGGAACTGACAAAACTTTAAAAAAACATAATACTGACGCAGCAAAAACTTTATAAGAAAAAATTATGGAGAAACATGCCAAGGTAGTAATAATAGGAGGAGGTGTTGTTGGTTGTTCAATACTTTATCACCTTTCAAAATTTGGACTAAAAGACTGTTTATTACTAGAGAGGAATGAACTAACTTCAGGATCATCTTGGCATGCAGCTGGAAATGTCCATGTAATATCTTCAGATCCAAACATTTCTAGAATGATGGCTTATACCATAGGTCTTTATAAAGAAATCGAAAAAGAATCAGGACACTCGACTGGATTTAAACCAAGCGGTGGTTTTTATTTAGCTTCAAACGATGTATGGGCTGAATATCTTAAAAGGGAAAGATCAAAAGCAAGATATATGGGTCTTGATCAAGAATTTATTTCCCTAGAAGAAGTTAAAAAGAAAAATCCACTTATTGATCCTTCAAGATACCTTTTAGCATTATGGGATCCAATAGATGGAGAGGTAGATCCTTCAGGAGTAACATATGCTTTTGCTAAAGCAGCTAAAGTTCATGGTGGAAAATATTATACACATACAGTTGTTAAGGACACAAAGCAAAAAGAAGATGGTTCATGGAATGTTATAACTGACAAAGGAAATATTAATGCAGAGATAGTTATTAATGCAGGAGGATTATGGGCAAGAGAAGTTGGAAAGTTGGCAGGATTAAACTTGCCTGTTCAACCTATGGAACATCATTATTTAATTACGGAGACAATTCCAGAGATTGAAGCTTTAGGAGATCAAAGATTACCAATAGGAACAGACTTCGAGGGTAATATTTATTTTAGACAAGAAGGCAAGGGGATGCTGCTAGGAACCTACGAACAAAAATCTACAGCGTGGAAAGTAGAAGGAACTCCTATGAACTTTGGACATGAACTTTTAGAACCAAAGCTAGATAACATTCAAGACAGATTAGCAATTGGTTTTGAAAGAATGCCAGCTTTAGAAAAAGCAGGTATAAAAAATATTGTAAATGGTCCTTTTACTTTTGGACCAGATGGAAGTCCATTAATTGGTCCTGTTCCAGGAATGAAAAATTATTGGGTAGCTGTAGGTGTCATGGCTGGTTTTTGCCAAGGTGGAGGAGTTGGTAAATGTTTGGCAGAATGGATAATTGATGGGGAGCCATCAATTGACGTTTGGGCAATGGATGTGGCAAGGTTTGGAGATTACGCGTCTCCTCAATATGGGACAATTAAATCATCAGAAAATTATGAAAGAAGATTCATAATGACATTTCCAAATGAAACTTTACCAAAAGGTAGAAAACAAAAAACTACTGCATTATACGATCGTTTTGTAAACCAAGGTGCAGTAATGGGAGATGCTTTTGGTTTAGAAAGTGTTTTGTGGTTTTCAAAAAATAAAGAAGATGCTCATGAAGAACCTACAATAAAAAGATCTAGATCACATAATTATGTTTCAAAAGAAGTAATTAATGTAAGAGAAAATGTTGGAGCAATCGAAGTTGCGAATTTTTCAAAACATGAGTTTAAAGGTCCTGATGCTAGAAAATTTTTAGATTACATAATGGCAGGGAGATTACCTAAACCAGGAAGAATTTCACTAACTCCAATGTTAACAAAGAAAGGAAAACTTTATGGAGATCTAACCGTTGCGTGTATGGATGAAAATGAATTTATGATTTTTGGTTCAGGTGCTGCACAAGAAATGCACAGACGATGGTTTGAAAGTCATATTGATAAGTTTAACTTAAGTTATAAAAATAGATCTGATGAATTCCATGGAATGGCTATTGCAGGACCGAAGTCTAGGGATTTACTTCAAAAAATTGTTAGAGAAGATGTTTCAAATAATAAATTCAAATTTAGAGACTCTAAAAAAATGTATGTCGCTGGTGTGCCAGCTATAGTTAATAGATTATCATTTACAGGTGAATTAGGGTACGAAATTTATGTTGCTCCTCATTTTTTAATTAAATTATATGAAGAATTAATGGAAGCTGGAAAAGAATTTAATATAAAACCTTTTGGTTCAAGAGCTTTAATGTCAATGAGATTAGAAAAAAATTGGGGGGCATGGACACTTGATTATAGACCTGATTTTACAGCTAAAGAAACAGGATTAGATATATTTATAAACTGGGATAAAGAATTTATTGGAAAAGATTCAGCTAAAAAAGATGATAGCAAACATAAGATTACCCCGCTTATTGTAGAAACTAACGAAATAGACGTAACTTACAACGAAGCCGTTATGAAAGGTGATAAAAGTATTGGCTATGTTACATCTGGAGGATTTGCCCACTTTATTAACAAAAGTATTGCATTTTCATACCTGGATACAAAAGAATTAAATTCTGGCAAAGGCATACAAGTTGAAATTAACGGTGATATGTTTAATTGTTCAATTATAAAAGATCCACTTTATGATCCAAGCGGAAAGAAAATGAGAAGCTAATGGCGCAAAAAGATGTAGGTAACAAAGTTCCAATTTATAAACTAAAAAAAACCGAAGAGGTTATGAAGTACTATGATGAGTGGGGCGAAGGAAATAAATACGATAAAGATATGGTTGATTGGAATTATACAGGTCCAAAAGAAACTTCAGAAGTTTTTATCAAACATAATAAGAATAAAGATGCTAAAATTTATGATGCTGGATGTGGCACAGGATTGGTTGCTGTTGAATTAAAAAAGTATGGTTATAATAATTTTTATGGAGCAGATCTATCTCAAAAACTTTTAGATTTAGTCCCAGATGGTCTTTATCAAAAATTAGAAAAGGTAGATTTAAATAAACCCATTCAAGAAAAAGATAATACGTTTGATGCTGTTATGTGCGTTGGAACATTCACTTTTGGCCATGTAAAACCTCCTGCGATGGATGAATTTATAAGAATAACAAAAAATAAAGGATTTATTTGTTTTACTATAAATGAAGGAATTCATGAAGAATATGGTTTTGATAAAAAAATTGCACAATTAAATAAAGATAATAAGTGGAAGGAAATAGAATTTTTTAAATCAGACTACATAGCAAGCAAAGATGTTAATGCTTGGCTTGGTCTTTATGAGGTAATTAAATAGTGTCTGAAATATACAACATCATAGAGAAAAAAAAATTAGATGTTGTTAGCAATCCGATTGAAAAATCTCATGGTTTGCCAAACGAATGTTATACAAGTGAAAAATATACACAACTTGAGAGAAAAAAATTATTTGAAGATAAATGGGTAGTAATAGGTGTTGCAAGTTCTTTACCAAAAATAGGCGATGCAAAACCTTTTGATCTTTTAGGTATTCCAATAATAATATTAAGAGATAAACAAAATAAAATAAGAGTTTTTCATAATGTGTGCAGCCATAGAGGATATAAAATTTTACAAAAAGACTGTAAAATTAAAAATGTCATAAGGTGCCCTTACCACTCTTGGTCATATGATTTGACAGGAAAACTTGTTGCAACCCCACACGTTGGAGGAATGAATAAACATGAGTGTAAAAAGTTTGACAAATCAAAAAGTAATTTAAAAGAAATTAGATCTTACATTTGGCTTGATATGATTTTTGTAAATATAAGTGAAAATGAAATTTCTTTTGAACAATATATAAAACCATTAAGTGATAGATGGGAAGAATTCTGGCCAGAAAAAGATAGAAAATTAATGGTTTATTCAAATGATTTTGGATATTTCAATTTGAATGCAAAATGTAATTGGAAATTTGCAATAGAGAATTATTGTGAAAGTTATCATTTGCCATGGGTACACCCTGGTTTAAATTCTTACTCAAAGATAAGCGATCATTATCATATTCAAGGATTACCAAACCGTTTTGCCGGGCAAGGAACTAAAGTTTATAATCCAAGATTTAAAGGAAAAGAGAAATTTCCTTGTTTTCCTAACTGGCCAAAAGATAAAGAAAATATAGCAGAATATGTAGCTTTATTTCCTAACGTTATGTTAGGAATTCATAAAGATCATTTTTACGCTTACTGGCTTGAACCTGTTGATCATAAGTTTACTAAAGAACATATGGAAATTTATTATGTGGGAGAAAAAGCAGCTAATTCAAAAAAATATAAATCTTTAAGAAAACAAAATCACAAACTTTGGAAAAGTGTTCAGGCAGAAGACGTTGATATAATTGAAGGTATGCAGGAAGGAAGAAATTCACCATCTTATAATGGTGGAAATTTTTCACCAATTATGGATAATCCAACACATCACTTTCATAAATGGGTAGCAACTAATATAGTTTAAATATGAAATTTAATAGAAAAATTGCACCAAACAATAAACCTGTAACAAATTTTATAACTAAAAAAAGATTAGGTGAAGATGATATTAATTTTAAAAAACTTAGATCATACAGGTTAGACAGAGTCAAAAAAGAATTGGAAAAAAATAATTTAGAAGCATGTATTTTGTTTGATCCAGTAAATATTAGATACGCTTTAGATACTGTAAATATGAGTGTTTACAATATGCATAATCTTACAAGATATTGTTTTGTTCCAGTAAGTGGACCAACAATACTTTACGAGTATTTCAATTGTGAAATATTATCTAAACATTTAAATTTAATTGATGAGATAAGACCAGCAATTACATGGGATTATTTTAGTAACGGAGACCAAGCCAGTTTGCAATTAGAGAAATGGGTTAATGAAATAAAAGATTTATCCAATTCGTATTTTAAAAATAAAAAAATAGCCATTGATGTTATTAATGGCCCAGCAGTAACAGCTTTAAATAAAGAAGGTATTAAAGTAGTCGATGCAAAGCTAATACTTGAACAAGCAAGAGTAATTAAATCTACTGAAGAATTAAAATGTATGAAAGCTGCAATTGATGTTGCAGAAATTGGTGTTACGAAAATGCGCAATGAATTAAAAGCAGGTATGACCGAAGATGAACTTTGGTCTATTTTGCACAAAACTAATATTGAACATGGTGGGGAATGGATAGAGTGCAGAATTTTATCCTCTGGAGAAAGAACAAATCCTTGGATGCAAGAAAGTAGTAATAAAGTAATTCAAAGTGGTGAATTAGTATCTTTTGATACGGATATGGTCGGGCCTTATGGATACTGCGCCGATATATCTAGAACATTTGTTGAAGGACATAAATTTAATGACAATCAAAAAAAATTATATCAAATGGCTGTTGATCAAATAAATCATAACTATAGATTAATTAAAGATGGAACATCATTTAAAGAATTTACTGAAAAATCTTGGAAACTTCCTGATGAATATTATGGAAACAGATATTCATGCATGCTTCATGGAATTGGTCTATGCGATGAGTGGCCACAAATAAAATATCCAACTGATGGCGGACAAAGAGAAGGTCATTTTGAAAAAAATATGACTATCACACTTGAGAGTTATATTGGCAAAGTAGGTGGTAAAGAAGGGGTTAAACTTGAGCAACAGTATGTAGTTGGTGAAAATAACCTTGAACTTATGTCCCATCATCCCTTAGAAGATATCTAATGAAAATTATTTTAATTATGGGACTGCCCGGGGCTGGCAAAACAACTCTAGCAAATGAGCTAGCAAAATTAATAAAAGCAAAAAGATTAAATGCAGATGAAATTAGAAAAGCTGCAAACGATTGGGATTTTTCAGAAGAAGGTAGAACAAGACAATCAAAAAGAATGGCAGATGCTGCGCTAAAAATTAAAAATGAAGGCAACAATGTAATAGCTGACTTTATATGCCCAACACCTGAAGCGAGAAAATTATTTCCAGCAGATTATGTTGTTTGGGTAGACACCATACAAAAAGGTAGATTTGACGACACAAATCAAATGTTCGTAAAGCCTGAAAAATATGACTTTCATGTCACTTCTAAAGACGCACAAACTTGGGCACCTAAAATATATAAAGATTTAAAAAAATAATATATCTAATATTTTTTTTATGAACTTTTTAAAAAAAATTATCTTAGTTTTATTATTTTTATTTCCAATTTCTAATTCCTTTGGAGAAGCTACCCTTACACATGTACAAACAGTAGCATTTGATGATGGTGATCAAAACCAAAATAATCTTTTAGCTGGTATTGAATTTAACAAAGATGGAACAAAACTTTTTACAAGTTCTGCTAATAAAACTAATCCCGGCCTTATTATGGAATTTAATCTAAGTACACCTTACGATATAAGTTCAAGAAGTTATGCAGGTGATAGTGAAAGATGTACAATGGCTGAAGTTACATTAACACCATATGATTTAGAATTTAACCATGATGGAACAAAATTATTCGTTGCAACAAGAAGTGCAACCGCTGGTGCAGATAAAGATAAACTTTTTAGATATGATCTAACTACACCTTACGATATCTCTACTTGTCAGTTTGCACAACAGACCACAAATCTTGATTCTGCAGATAATTTAAATAATAGTGCAGCTGGAAATTTTACTAATGCGGGAGACGGATACGCAGGGGGACATAGGCATATTAGGCTTCAAGGTTTTGAATTTAACAACAAAGGCACAAAATTATTTTTGAGTTGGTTTGGAAATGGCGATACTGGTAAATTGTTAGAGTACACTCTTTCAACTCCATACGACATAACCTCACTTCAACTTGTAACGACAGCTGGAATTGATGTGGGATCTAGTACCGCTGCTAAAGTGAACAACTCAGCAGGAATTAGGTTTAGTGCTAATGGAAAAAGAATTTTTATTATTAGTCACTCAGACAACCCCGGTATCAGTCAGATTTCTCTTACAAATGCTTTTGATACTTCATCATTTGTTTTGGATGGTAAATTTGACCTCAGTACTGCATCCCCATCTAATGCTCAGGCTAGAGGAGTTGCATTCAACTCAAGTGGTTTAAAATTATACATCGGAAATGATCAAAACCATAATAGCATTGATCAGATAATGGAATATGATTTAGTTTGTCCATTTACTATTTTTGCTGGGACATGTCCTTCGATTACTAAAAATAGTGATAGAACTGGAATGGCAGAAGCTCAAGTAGAATTAGCAAAAAGAACAATTAATCTATCAACAAATTCAGCTTTAAATAGATTGAAGTGGATTAGAAGAAATAAAGATAAACAAAATTTATCAAACCAAAATGTAAAATTAAACTTTTCAAATAGTATGCTTTCGTCTTTAAACGCACTACCAGTTTCATCTTTTAAAAAAATATCAACTTCAAAAAAAAATAATAAATCAAACAAAAACTATTTTTATTGGAGTGAGGGCAGCATATCTCTTGGAAGAGTCGGAGACACTAGTATTGCATCAACGAAAGAGCTTCATACAAACTCTTTAACTTTTGGTTTTGATAAATTTACTGATGATTATAGCATTAGTGGATTTGCCTTTAGATTTGGCAAAGATGACGTTGATGTTGGTAGTGATGGAAGCAATTTAGACTCCAATACCTATAACATTACTTATTACAGCACATCTCCTATTAAAGATGACACAAAATACCTAGATAAGATTTTTGGAATAGGAAAAATAGAATCAAATATACTTAGTGTACTTGATGGTAAAAACCTAACTGCGGACAGAACAGGTAATCAAATATATGGCACTTTAAAAATTAAGGACGAGTATAAAAGGGATAAATTAACCTTTATTCCATCTGGACAATTTGATTTTGGACACACAATATTAAGAGGATATCAAGAAGCAGGTACAGGAGCTATTGAAGTTGAAGACCAACATGTAAGAACGAAAAATTTAAGAGCAGCAATGGCATTGGTTGAGGATTTATCAAACGAAAAATATACCTTAAAACGCCATGGTAAATTGGAGTATGTTGCTGAGTTAGATCGTTCATCAAACTTTAAATATACCTATGTTGAGGATGGTAGTGTTAAGTTTAATGATACATTGCACACTGGAGCGTTACATAATCTTAACGGTGAAATTGGTATAGATATAATTTTTCCTGAACACTACAGCATCTTTATTATTTATGAGAGAAACCATGCATTTGGTACAGGATATACAGATAACTTGTATATAGCTTTAGGATATTTACCCCATGAAGATACAGAGTATGCGTTTTCATTAAATGGTTCTGAAAATTTAATGTCTAAATTTGAAATAAAGAAAAATATTAATGGATACGATCTAACTTTCAATTTAAATGATGATTTAACTAATTTAGGTGACAGTAAAGAAGCGAGTATAAACCTAAATAAAGTCTTTTAATTTTTTTTTATTAGGAATAAACTAAAATTCTTATGAGCTACAAATGGGATAATAAAAAACCAACTGCACAAATGCTTGGAAGATGGCAACCATTTCATGATGGTCATTATGCTTTATTTGAAGAGATTATAAAAAAAACTGGTCAAGTTTGTATTCAAATTAGAGATGTGCAAGGAGTAGATGACAATCCTTTTGATTTTGAAACAGTAAAGAAAAAAATAGAAGAAAGATTAAACCCAAAATACGAAGGCAGATTTAAAATAATTTTAGTACCTAATATAACTAACATTTGTTATGGAAGAGGCGTTGGTTACAAAATAGAAGAAATAGTTATGCCTGAAGAAATACAAAAAATTTCAGCAACTAAAATTAGAGCAAAAATGCGAGAGGATGGAGAATTGAAGTGAACGAAAGACTTAAGTCGATAGTAGATTTAGAAAAATATCCAATTTATGACTTAAGCTCTCCGATAATTAAAAGCTTAATTAAAAGGTGTAAAGAAGAACTAGACCAATTTAGTTGTTCCACTATTCCTAATTTTATTTTACCAAAATCATTAGAGATAATGAATTCAGAATTAGAAAAGCAGTTAGATGAGGTTTACATGTCTAAAGAAAGTATAAATCCTTATTTATATGCTGAAGATGATCCAAAGTTACCAAAAGATCATCCAAAAAGAACTTTTATGAATAGATACAATGGATATTTAAATTCAGATTGTTTTCCAAAAAACTCAGAGATGAAATATCTTTATGAAACAGATGAACTTTTAAAATTTGTATCTGCATGTTTAGGAGTTTCTCCAATATATAGATGGGCAGATCCATTGGCTTGTCACGCATATAACGTTATGGAGCCTGAAGGAATTCTTCCTTGGCATTTTGATAGTTGTGAATTTACTTTAAGCTTAATGATTCAAAAACCAGAGAAAGGTGGAATATTTGAATATTGTCCAAATATTCGAGAACCTGGAAATGAAAATTTTGATGAAGTTAAAAAAGTTTTAAATGGAGACAGGACAAGAGTTAAACAATTAAAATTAGAACCAGGTGATTTACAAATATTTAAAGGAAGATTTACTTTACATAGGGTAACAAGAATAGAAGGACAAAAATCAAGATACATGTGTATACCAGCGTATGTTTTGGATCCTTGGAGAGTAAACACTCCAGAGCATTCAAAAGCAATTTATGGTAAAGTGTTACCAATTCATTTAGAGAGAAATGTCGCTAGATCAGATGGCCTAGCAGATTGATATGAGTATTAATTATGATAAAAAAATCTAAAGAACATTTAGATTTAGTAAACGAAACTTATATTCAACATTTTAAAGTTGCATTTAATGTTAGTCGTCTAATGATAGTAGGAGGTTTTCAAGCAATAATACACGCCATATGTCCTGCAGTATTTCAGACTTCCGCAAGCGACAAGATAAAAAGATTACATGAAAAAGTTTCTAAAAGATGAAAAGCAACATTAAAAATGTTGCTGTTGTTGGCACAGGAGTAATTGGAACTGGATGGATAATTAGATGTTTGGCTCATGACAAAAAGGTTGTAGCTTTTGACAAAGATCTTAAATTAAAAAAGAGATTAGTTGCAGAAATAAAACGTACTTGGCCTTATGTAAAAAAGTTATTCAATAAAAAAAAATTAAATCTAAAAAATTTTATTTACGTCACTTCTATTCAAGAAGCTCTAAAGGAAGCAGATTTTATTCAAGAATGTGCAACTGAAAACTATAAATTAAAAACAAAATTGATGAAAGTAATTGGCAATTATGCAAAACCAAATGCTATAATTTCATCAAGTTCATCTGGGTTACTTCCAACAAAAATATATTCAAAATGTAAAAATCCAGAGCGCACCATGATAGGACATCCATTTAATCCAGTTTATATGTGCCCCGGTGTTGAAATTGTTCCTGGTAAAAAAACCAAAAATAAATTTTTGAATAAAGCTAATAAATTTTACAAATCTATCTCAATGAATCCAATCATGGTAAAAAAAGAATTACCAGGTTATTTATCAGATAGACTCCAAGAAGCCTTATGGAGAGAAGCATTACATATAGTAAACGATGGATATGCTACTACAAAAGATTTAGATAGAGCAATTGAAGATGGTCCTGGCCTAAGATGGTCTCTGATGGGAACTTTCCTAACATTTCATTTAGCAGGTGGTAAAGCGGGCATGAAACATATGTTAGAACAATTTGGACCTGCGTTAAAATTACCTTGGACAAAACTAAAAGCTCCAAAGCTTTCAAAAAAACTTTCATCGAGAGTTATTAATGGCACTAGAAAACAAGCAAAAGGCAAATCAGTAGAAAAATTATCAAAAATTAGAGATGAATATTTACTTAAACTTCAGAAGTTAAGAAAAAAATATGAAGACAAGATAAGAAAATGATAGTAATAAAATATTATGAATGTCTTGGTCAAAAATTTAGGCAATGGAATAAAGAATGTAACAATAAATGATCCAAAAACATATAATTCATTATCTTTTGCAACTCTAAGATCTCTTTTAAATACCTTTAAAAAACTTGATAAAGATAACAATACAAAAGTAATTATTTTAGAAGGTGCAGGGAAAGGCTTTAGCGCAGGTCATAATTTGAAAGAAGTAAGATCTTTAAAAGCAAGATCTAAATATCTTAAACTATTTAATCTTTGTTCAAAACTAATGATCCAAATAGTTGAAGGAAGAAAACCAGTTATAGCAAAAGTACATGGGGCTGCTTATGCTGCTGGATGCCAATTAGTAGCTAGTTGTGATCTAGCTTACAGCACTAAAGATACGATGTTTGCAACACCTGGAGTTAATATAGGATTATTTTGCAGCACACCCATGGTTGCTGTTAGTAGAAAAATACATAGAAAAAGAATGATGAAAATGCTTTTAACTGGAGAACCAATAAAAGCTAACTATGCTAAAGACATAGGTTTGATTAATGATCATTATTCAAAATCAAAATTAAATAGCGAAGTTCTAAAAGTAGCAAAAACAATTGCTTCTAAATCAAATCTAACAATAAAAATTGGAAAACAAGCATTCTAT
>CACCZY010000025.1 GCA_902550635.1 uncultured Pelagibacteraceae bacterium | reverse complement strand
TTGCAATGTTTGGTCCTTCATAAATCATGCCTGTATATAATTGAACCAATGTAGCTCCATTAATAATTTTTTCGTAAGCACTTCTTCCTGAGTCTACACCACCTACTCCAATAATTTTAATTGTATCTTTAAAATGTTTATAGAATTTATTTATTATTAAATTTGATCTTTTTTCTAATGGTTTACCTGACAACCCTCCTTTTTCCAGTTTATTTACATTATTTAAATTTTCTCTATTTTTATCAGATGTATTTGAGATTATTAAAGCCTCAATTTCATATTTAATTAATAAATTTGAAATTTTTTCAATATTATTTTCTTCTATATCTGGTGAAATTTTCAATGCTATTGGCAATTTAGTATTTAAAATATTTTTTTCATCTTTAATTAAGTTCAATAATTCATCGAGTTCTTCTTCTTTATGAAAATTTCTTAAATTTTCTGTATTTGGTGAAGAAATATTTATTGTTATGTAGTCAGCAACTTTATAAAATTTTCTAAGACACATACTGTAATCATCAAGTCTATTTTTTGAATTATTATTTGGTCCAATATTTATTCCAAATAATCCTTTTGGTTGATTTGATGAAATTCTAGAGTAAACTTTATCTGATCCAGAGTTATTAAATCCTAATCTATTTATAAGTGCTTTATCTTCTTCAAGTCGAAATATCCTAGGTTTTGGATTTCCATATTGAGCTAGAGGAGTAACTGTACCAACCTCAACAAATCCAAAGCCTAATTTAAATATTGAATTATAAACCTCAGCATCTTTATCAAAACCAGCAGCCAATCCAACTGGGTTAGAAATTTTTTTACCAAATATAGAAACTGCTATTGAAGCATCTGTTTTTATATTATTGCTAGGAATATAGTTCATCTTAAGAGCTTTGATTGCTAAATTGTGAGCCAATTCTGGGTTTAATTTAAAAATTAAGGGTCTTATCTTCGAAAACATTATTTAATTTTATCTTTTATTAATTGCTTTGTCTCTTGAACTCCAAAAAAGCTAATAAAAAAACCCATTCTTGGTCCATTTTGATCACCAAAAACAACCTCGTATATCAATTTAAACCAATCTCTTAGATTTTCCTTATAACCATTTTCTTTTCCAACGGTATAAATTTCGGTTTGTATATCCTCTGGTTTCATATTGTCATTACATTTATCAAGAAGATTTACTAGAGCATTAAGAGCTTTAATTTCTTTGTCGTTAGGTTTTTTATATTTTTTATTTTTTTTTATAACATCATTATAATATTTTATTGCATAACCTATTAATGAATCAAAAATTGGATGTTCTTCTTCTAAAATGTTATGTTTGTATTTTTTTACAAATTTCCATAGTAAATTTTTTGAATTTGCATTGCTTGTCTCAACTAAATTCAATAACATAGAAAAAGTCATAATATTTTTTTCATTAGGTATTTTTCCATCATGTACGTGCCAAACTGGATTTAATAGTAATTGCAATTCATTTTGAGATTTTCCTTTTTCAACAAAATCTAAATACTCATCTACTGCTTTAGGAACAATCTCTTTGTAAAGTTTTTTTGCTCTTTTTGGATTTTGATACATAAACAAAGACAAGCTTTCTGGAGATGCATACTTTAACCAATCATCTATAGTTATTCCATTTCCTTTAGATTTGGAAATTTTTTCGCCCTTTTCATCCAAAAATAATTCATAAGCAAATCCGGATGGGTTGGTTTTGCCTAGGATCTTTATAATCTTGTTTGATAAAATCGCACTTTCAATAAGATCTTTCCCGTACATCTCAAAATCAACATCAAGTGCATACCATCTCATTGCCCAATCAACTTTCCATTGAAGTTTACAACAACCATCAAGTATACTTCTTTCTAATTTTTTTCCATTATTATCAAAAATAATTTTAGAATTTTTTTCATCTATTTCAGATACAGCAATCTCCAGAACGATGCCCGTATTTGGACATATAGGTAAAAAAGGTGAATAAGTTTTTTGTCTTTCTTTTCCTAAAGTTGGAATAATAATATTCATTATTTCTTCGTACTTACTAAGTATTAATTTTAATGTTTCATTAAAATAGCCAGATTTATAAAGTTCTGTTGAACTTTTAAAATTATATTTAAAATTAAACTGATTTAAAAATTTTTTTAACATCTCGTTATTGTGTTCTCCAAAACTTGAATATTTTTCAAATGGGTCTGGAACAGCTGTTAAAGGTTTATGTAAATATTTTTCTATTTTTTTTTGCTGTGGAATATTATCTGGTATTTTTCTAAGACCATCCATATCATCAGAAAATGTAATTATTTCTTTAGGTAAATCTGTTAAATGATTTAATGCGTTTACTATCATAGAAGTTCTAACAACTTCTCCAAAAGTTCCTATATGAGGTAAACCACTAGGTCCGTAGCCTGTTTGTAAGATAATTTTACCTTTCTTATCTATGTTTTGTTTTCTTTCACGTAATATTTTTTTCGCCTCAACAAATGGCCAAGCGTTAGTTTTATCTATGTTTGCTTTGTCTATCACTTTTCAATATCAAAAAACTTATAAAATAAGTGTTTTTATAATTCTTATAGAGTTGAAATTTATTTACCATAAAATAATGTTCAATCAAAATGTCCAATTATAAAACAGTTTTTTACACGCTTGGCATGCTCCAAATTATTTTGGGTATTTTTATGTTTGTTCCAATAATTGCTCAATTACTTTTCGATCAATTTACGTCAGCATTTTTAATATCTTCAATAATAACAATAATATTTGGTTCCCTATTTATAATTTCTAACCTTAGTCATGAAAAAAAAATATCTCTGCAGGGTGCTTTTATTTTAACTGCTCTTGCTTGGATAAGTATTGCAATCTTCGGTTCTCTACCATTTTATTTTTCTAGTTTAAATTTAAGTTTTACTGACTCTTTTTTTGAAAGTATGTCAGGAATAACCACTACAGGTTCTACAATTATTACTAACTTAAACGACGCACCAAAAGCAATTTTACTTTGGAGGGCATTACTTCAATGGTTAGGGGGAATTGGAATAATTATTATGGCTATAACTTTGATGCCTATTATGAATGTTGGGGGTATGCAATTATTTAAAATTTCCTCTATTGATACTTCTGAAAAAATTTTACCAAAATCTAAACAAATAAGTTTAAGATTATTTTTAATTTACTCAATATTAACTGTTACATGTGGTATTTTTTATAAAATTTTTGGAATGGATTATTTTGATAGTTTAACTCATTCAATGACAACTTTGGCTACTGGAGGATTCTCAAATTATAATGAGTCTATAGGTTTTTTTGAAAATAAATATATTGAAGTAACTTCAATGATATTTATTTTATCAGGTAGCATCCCTTTTATAGCCTATATTAAATTTTTAAGTGGAGATAAAAATATATTTATTAAAGATTCACAAATAAAAGCTTTTTTTAAAGTTGTGTTTATATCAATATTGATAATGTTGATTTATTTAATTTTATTTAAAAATAAGTCTTTTTCCACAGATATTATAGATATATCATTTAATATAATTTCTATTTTAACTGGAACTGGATACGTTACTACTAACTTTGATGATTGGGGAAATTTTCCTTTAATATTTTTTTTATTTTTAATGTTTATCGGTGGGTGTGCGGGATCAACTGCATGTGGAATTAAAATTTTTAGATTTCAGTTATTAATTCATTTTATATCAAATCAACTAAAAAAAATTATATATCCAAGAGGAATTTTTATTATTAAATATGATGAAAAAAATATAGATGATAAATTTATAGCATCAGTAATATCTTTTATTTTTTTGTATATTTCTATATTTTTTATAATTACTTTACTCTTATCTTCAACGGGTTTAGATTTTTTAACTTCCGTATCTGCTGCTGCAACTTCAATTTCAAATGTTGGGCCAGGTTTAGGTGAAATGATAGGACCGAATGGTAATTTTTATGAATTATCAATATTTTCCAAATGGATTCTATGTGCTGGGATGATTTTAGGTAGACTAGAGTTGTTTGCTATACTAATATTGTTCTTACCATCTTTCTGGAGAAAATATTAATGATAGAAAAAAAACAAAGCTGGATAGAATCATTGTTAGTTTACAAAGATATAAGAATGCTAAGAATATTGCTTCTCGGATCTATAAGTGGTTTTCCATGGGTCTTGATTGCAAGTAGTTTAAGTCTTTGGTTAAAAGAGGAAGGACTTAGTAGATCAACAATAGGATGGGCAGGTTTGATTTTTGGTGTTTATGCTTTTAATTATTTGTGGGCACCAATAATTGATAGAATCCAAATACCTTTTTTATCTAAAAAACTAGGACATCGAAGAGGTTGGATAGTTTTAATGCAAGTTGTAATTTTAATAAGCTTGGTGGTTTGGAGTTTTATAAACCCAACACAAAACTTAGCGCTATTAATAAGTGTGGGATTAATAATTGCAATAGCTTCAGCTACTCAGGATATAACGGTTGATGCTTTAAGGATTGAACAAATCAATGAAAACGAAGGAAAATCTATGGCGGCTGGTGCTGCAATGGCAGTTGTTGGTTGGTGGACTGGTTATAAGTTAGGTGGAGTAATTTCTCTATTTACAGCAGAATATTTTGAAAATATTGGTATTGAAGACTACTGGCAAGCCACTTTTTTGGTTTTAGGAATTGTAATAATTTTAATGAATATAGGCTTGATGTTTGTTCATGAACCAATTGAAACCAATAGAGAATTAAAACAAAAAGAAACAGATAAGTTGATAGAAGAAAAGCTTGGATCAAGCAATATCATAACTAATTTTATTGCTTACATTACAGGAACAATTGGTGGACCTATAATTAGTTTTTTTAGGAAAAATGGTTTTTCTATTGCTGTTGGAATTTTAGGATTTGTTTTTTTGTTTAAAATTGGAGAAGCTTTTCTAGGACGTATGTCTATTGTTTTTTATAAAGAAGTTGGATTTTCCAAAGGAGAAATTGCAATTTATTCTAAAACTTTAGGATGGATAACAACCGTTGTATTCACATTGTTAGGTGGAATATTTGCGATGAGATCAGGAACAATAAAAACAATGTTCGTTGCCGGAGGATTTATGGCTGCAACAAATCTTTTATTTGCCGCACTTGCCTGGACCGGTAAATCAGAGTGGTTATTTGCTTTTGCTGTAATAGCAGATGATATTTCAGCTGCTTTTGCTACTGTAGCTTTTGTAGCATTCATATCTCTGTTAGTTGACAGAACATATACCGCAACACAATATGCTCTTCTTGCATCTATTGGAACCGCCGGTAGAACAACTCTAGCATCATCATCTGGTGCATTAGTAGATTGGTTAAATGGAGATTGGGGAACATTTTTCATTTTAACGGCAATAATGGTTATTCCTTCCTTAATTTGTTTGTGGCTTATTAAAGATAAGATAAAAATTGGTGCAAAGTAATTATTACTCAATATATCCGTGTATAAATATATACGAACAGCCTTCAACTAATTCTAAAATTAGTTCACAAATTATTTATGGTGAAAAATTTAAAGTTTTAAGAAAAATAAAAAATTTTTACAAAATAAAAACATCTTACGATAGATATATTGGTTATATAAAAAAAAAAAAATTTATTAATAAAATTAATCCGACGCATAAAATAAAAGTTTTAAAAACTAAAATTTATAAATCAAATCAATTTTTGCCATTTTCTAGTGAGATTAAAATTTTAAAGAAAAAAAAGAATTATGTTATGTTTAAAAAAAATAAATGGATAAAAAAAAAAGATATAGCGCCTATAAATAAAAAAGAAAAAAATTTTGTTAAAGTTTTTAAATCATATTTAAATTGTAAATATAAATGGGGAGGTAGAACTTACCAAGGTATTGATTGTTCAGCTTTAGTTCAACTTTTTTATAAATTTAACAACAAATTTTTTCCAAGAGATACAATTGATCAAATAAAATATAAAAAAGGAAATAGTAAGAAAAAAAAATTTGAAATTGGCGATATAATTTATTGGAATGGGCATGTTGCAGTTTGTATTAATTCCAAGAAGTTAATTCATGCCTATGGTCCAAAAAAAAAAGTTATTATAATGCCAATTAAAAAAACAATAAAAATAATAAAAAGAACTGCAAATTTAAAAGTTAAAAAAATTTGCAAAATATAAATTATTCTCTTCCAAAGTCCGGCTTTGCTATATCCTGTTTTAGTTGAACAATTTGAGTTCTTACTTTTTTTGAATTAGACAATCTAGATATAAGTTTTTTATTATTTTTATTTTGAATTATTTTTTTGAATGAATTTAAATTTTTAGTAAATAAATTTATTGCTTTAATTATATTATCATTATTAAAAAATATATCTCTCCACATAATCTCATTTGATGCGGCTATTCTTGAAAAATCTCGCAATCCTCCAGCGCTATATTGAATTAATTTTTTTCTTTGAATTTTTTGTGAGTCTTGGGCTGTTTTAATCAAATTGTAGGCGATTAAATGAGGTAAATGACTTGTAATGGAAAAAATTTTATCATGGTTAATGGAATTCATTAAAACTATTTTAGAACCAATTTTTTTCCAAAATTTAATTATCAAGTTAATTTTTTTTGAACTTTGTTTTTTTTCCTTAAGTATTACACACCATTTTTTTGAAAACAAATTTTTATTTCCATGTTCTGGACCACTTACTTCAGACCCAGCTATAGGATGACTAGATATCCAATTTAATTTTTTATTTAAAATTTTATTTTTTAATTTAATTATATTTTGTTTTGTAGACCCAACATCTGTAATCAAACAGCCTGATTTTAAAATTTTATTTAATTTTTTAATTATTTTTTCATATTGGCTCATAGGCGTACATAAAATAACTAAATCAACATCAGAAACTTCATTATTTATATTTTTAATAAATTTACAATTTGATTTAATTTTTTTTATTTTAGAAATATTTTTTTTTGATTTTTCTAATACAAAAATTTTTTTTGATATTTTTTTACTATGTATAGCTTGTAATATCGATGATCCTATGAGGCCACAACCTATGATTAAAATTTTTTTAAACATTTTTAAATATCTTTTCTATGCTTTTTAAAAGCAATTTGTTTTCTATGCTATTTCCAATGGTTAGTCTTAAACAATTTTTTATTCCATAAGTTTTAGTTTCTCTTAATATAAAACCTTTTTTTTGCAATTTATTTTCAATGTTATTTGCTTTTAATTTACATTTATTAAAATTAAGTAAAAGAAAATTTGCACTTACTTTATTACAAAAAATATTAAAACGTTCCAAACTATTTTTAATTTTATTACTCCAAAATAAATTATGTTTTACTGATTTTGTTATAAATTTACTATCTTTTAAAGATTCAATTGCACATATCTGAGCAATTTTATTCACATTAAAAGGAGGTTTAATTATATTTAATGCATCAACTATTTTTCTATCTCCATATCCCCAACCTACTCTTAAAGAAGCAAGCCCATATATTTTAGAAAAAGTTCTTAAAATAAATACATTTTTTTTATTTTTAAAAATTTTTAGTCCTGAAGAATATTTTTTATCTTTCATATATTCATCATAGGCATCATCTATAACTAACAAAACTTTTTTATTTAGTTTTTTTCTCAAATTAATTAATTCTTTTTTTTCTAAATATGTGCCAGTTGGATTATTTGGATTTGCTATAAAAACAATTTTTGTTTTTTTATTAACTTTTTTAATTAAATCATCAACTGAAACTTTAAATGCTCGTTCCCTTGAAAAAACTACTTTTGCTCCAACAATTGATGCATATATTCTGTACATCAAAAAACTATATTGCGGTACTACTACCTCATCTCCTGGCTTAAGAAAAAGTTGGCATAACATTTGAATTATTTCATCTGAACCAGAGCCACAAATAATTTTATTAAATTCACATTTGAATTTTGAAGAAATTATTCTTCTTAGATCTGTTGCTCTGCTATCTGGATATTTAGAAATTTTATATTTTTTGCTTCTTATCATTTTCAGCACTTTTGGACTCATTCCTAATGCCGATTCATTGGCTGATAGTTTTATTACATTTTTCTTTTTTTTTAATATAGATTTTCCAGGCCTGTAAGCTTCTATATTTATTTTTCTAAAATTAAGTGAATTCATAATTTTTAATATTTTGTATCTTTATAGATAAAAAATTACTTATTTACATAATAATATTTAATATTTTAATTAAAATTGACATATATAAATGTATCCTGTAAATAATTGATGCGCTGATTTAACTGAATTGCGAGCGCTTTAAAAAAACCGCTAAATAAGTTTTTTTACCTCACAATTCAAAAAAAAAATGAACAAAATTGAAAAAGTAAAAAAAATAATTATTAATAAACCTTTAAAGCTTGATTGTGGAAAAACTATATCTAATTTTCCATTAGCTTATGAAACATATGGTTTGTTAAACGAAAAAAAAGACAATGCAATTTTAGCTTTTCATGCCCTCACAGGAGATCAATTTGCTTCAGGTATAAACCCAGTCACTAATAAAGAAGGTTGGTGGAACTATGCCTTAGGACCAGGAAAAGCTATTGATACAAATAAATATTTTGTAATATGTGCAAATGTAATTGGTGGATGTATGGGATCTTATGGCCCAAATAGTATTAATCCGGAAACCAACGAACCTTTTGGTACTAATTTTCCAGTTATAACTATAAATGATATGGTTAATGCTCAGTATCATCTACTAGAATTTTTTAAAATCGAAAAATTATTTTCTGTAGTTGGTGGTTCAATGGGTGGTATGCAAGTATTACAATTTGTATCAAATTTTCCAAATAAGTCACATACTGCTATTCCAATAGCATGCACTGCTAGTCATTCTGCACAAAACATTGCGTTGAATGAACTTGGAAGACAATCAATAATGGCAGATCATAATTGGTCAAATGGATTTTACGAAAAAGATAAAAAGTTACCTGATAAAGGTTTGGCTGTTGCTAGAATGGCTGCACATATAACATACTTGTCAAAAAAGGGTTTACAAGAAAAATTTGGAAGAAAGCTACAAGAAAGAGATAGCTTGAAGTTTAGTTTTGATGCAGATTTTCAAATTGAAAGCTATCTCAGATATCAAGGATCTGTTTTTGTAGATCGTTTCGATGCTAATAGTTATTTATATATAACAAGAGCAATGGATTATTTTGATCTTATAAAACAATTTGATGGAAATCTTTCAAAAGCATTTGAAAAAAGTAAAACAAAGTTTTTTATTATTTCTTTTACTTCTGATTGGTTATATCCTACGCCTGAAAATCGAGAAATAGTAATTGCATTGAATGCTATAGGAAATGATGTTGGATTTGCTGAAATAACATCAGATAAAGGTCACGATTCTTTTTTATTAGATGTTCCTGATTTTCTTAATGCAGTAAAAAATTTTTTAAATAATTCTTATAATAAATTTAATGAAAAAAGAATTTAACATAATAGCAAATTTAGTAGAAAAGAATTCAAAAGTTTTAGATGTTGGTTGTGGAGATGGAGAATTAATGAAATATATCAGTCAAAATATAACCGACAATATTAGGGGCTTGGAAATATCAAAAAATAATGTTCAAAAATGCATTGAAAAAGGATTAACAGTAGTTGAAGGAAATGCTGAAAAAGATCTAAAGCAATTTCCCAGATCATCTTTTGATTACGTTATTTTAAGTCAAACACTTCAAGCTTTTTTAGATCCAGAAAATGTAATAGATGAATTGCTTAGAATTGGTAAAAAAGCAATTGTCACAATACCAAATTTTGGATATTGGAAAGTTAGAATACATTTGCTTCTTCAAGGCACTATGCCTGTTACAAAAAATTTACCAAATGAATGGTATAATACACCTAATCTTCATATGTGCACTATTAAAGATTTTGTAAATTTTTGTAATAAAAAAAAAATAAAAATTAATAGTTCAAATTTAAATATTAAAAATATATTTTCTGAATTAGGAATTTTTTTAATCGAAAAGTAATATGAAAGTTGAAATAATTAAGTGCTTACAAGATAATTATTCATATTTAATCATTAATGAAAAAAATAATTATGCATGTGTTGTGGATCCTAGTGAGGCTGCCCCTATTATTGATTTTATTAATAAAAAAAATATCAAATTAAAGTATATACTAAATACCCATCACCATTATGATCATGTTGGAGGAAATAACGATTTAAAAAAAAAATATAAAGCTAAAGTTGTTGGGTTTAAAGATGATAAACATAGAATACCAAATATAGATATTTTAGTAGAGCATAATCAAAAATGGGAAGAAGAAAGTTTTGAATCAAAAATTATTCATATTCCTGGACACACAACAGGTCATATTTGTTTTTATTTTCAAAAAGAAAAAATTGCCTTTACAGGAGATACTCTTTTCTCATTAGGATGCGGCAGGATTTTTGAAGGGACCTATAAACAAATGTACAACTCATTAAATAAATTAAAAAACCTTCCTATCGATACAAAAATTTATTGTGGTCATGAGTATACTTTAAGTAATTATTTATTTTGTTCGAAGTACGACAGAAATAATAAAAATTTAAACAAAAAAATTTTTGAAATTACTGCTAAATTAAAAAAAAATTTACCTACAATACCATCTACTATTGGTGAAGAATCGGCTTGTAACATTTTCTTGAGAGCAAAAAATTTAAAAGAATTTTCAAAATTAAGAGATTTAAAGGATAATTTTTAACTTATTCGCCTTGACTAAAAAATACCTAGAACTATATTGCTGCTTATAAAAAATAAGGATTTATAATGTCTTTTGCAGTAATAAAAACAGGTGGAAAACAATACAAGGTTAAAGCTGGTGAAATATTAAAAATTGAAAAGCTTGATATCTCTAAACCTAATTCAAAAATAGAATTTAAAGATATTTTAGCTTATGGAGATAATAAAACAGCTGAACTGGGTAGCCCAAAAGTAGATGGTGCAAAAGTAGAAGCTGATTTAATTAAGAATGGAAAAAATAGAACAGTTTTAGTTTTTAAGAAAAGAAGAAGAAAAAATTCAAGAAGGAAAAATGGACATAGACAAGAATTTTCATTAATAAGAATTAAAAAGATATTCTCTAAAGATGGAAAAGTTTTGTCTGAGGCACCAAAAATATCTAACACTCAAAAAAAAGAGGAAAAAAATAAATAAAATAGGTAAGTTATGGCAACAAAAAAAGCTGGTGGATCATCGAGAAACGGAAGAGACAGTGCAGGTCGTAGACTTGGTGTTAAAAAATATGGTGGTCAACAAGTAATCCCAGGAAATATAATTGTAAGACAAAGAGGAACTAAAATTTTTCCTGGTGAACATGTTGGAATAGGTAAAGATCACTCAATTTTTTCAAAAATCAAAGGAAAAGTTGAATTTAAAAAAACTAAGTCAGATAGAACATTTGTTTCTGTAAAACCCAATTAATCTATACAACATAAAAAAAGGTGTTGTA
>CACCZY010000024.1 GCA_902550635.1 uncultured Pelagibacteraceae bacterium | reverse complement strand
GCTTGAACTAAAAAATTTTTTATCACTCTATGAAAAGCAACGTGATTATATTGACCGGATTTAATCAGCATTTTGAATCTTTCAACTGAATTTTTTGATATATTGGGATAAAGTTCTATAATTACATTACCACATGGTGCATTCAATATTGCAATATTTTCTGGATTATTGAATTTTAGTTTTTCTGGATTATAATTTTTTACAAACAAGCATTTATTTTTAATTAAAGCAAAAGAACCAAAACTAGTTATTCCTAAAATTAGAATAAATATTAAAAGAACTCTTTCAAATTTTGTTTGTTTAATTTTTTTTATCATTCTTAAAATTTAAAATTTTTATCAATTTTTAATATATTTTTTTTAATATAAGAAATTTTTTTACTTAAAATAGGGTCATTCTGAGCCTTATTTTTTATTATTTTTTTTTCTGCAATTATAAATGAAAATACTTCGGCCATATCTTCTGATGGAGTTGTCATCGAATATTCTGTTAAAAAACCTTCTGTATTATCTAAAAGCGATAAATTTAATTTATCTGAACAAGTTGAACAGTTGGCATATTTAAAATTTTTTTTGTTTATTTTATTCCATTCATCATCTTTAAATAAGCTTTTATGACCATCGTAAATTATATGAAATACTTCATGATGAATTACTCTTTCAAAAAACTTTTTATTAAATTTAAGATCTATAATTAAAGTTCTCATTTTGTGATTAGGCACTCCAGCAGCGCTAATTTCAGAAACTGAAAGATTTTCGCAAAGAACTACATATTTTAAATTAATTTTTTTTAAAAAATCTGAAGTATAATTATTTAAATTTCTCTCTATTAAATTAAAATTTTCTTTTATGGTCTTTTCTTTAGAGTTAAAGCACGTAACATTATCATTTCTAATTCCTACTTGAAATGGCTTTAGAGCTCTTAAATATTTGACTTCATTAGATGTTTTATCTTTATAAATTTCTAGGTTTGGTATTTTGATTAAATTATATATTGTGTTAGCATTAGAAGGCAAAATAAATATAAGAATAAAAATGATAATTTTAAAAAATTTCATAGGCAAATATAAATGAAAAAAGAAAGAAACAAAAATCCTATTCAACCTGTCATAGGGACAAAAGTGCCAAGATATGCAGGACCCAATACTTTTGCTAGATTACCAGAGTTAAGAGATGTTGAAAGTTGTGACGTTGCTATAGTTGGAATTCCTTTTGATGCTGGAACTAGCTACAGACCAGGAGCAAGATTTGGACCACAAAGTATTAGACAGGCATCAAGACATCTAAGAACAAATTATCATCCAAATTATGATGCTGAACCATTTAAAGTGCAACAAGTTGCAGATGCTGGAGACATCGCTTGCAATCCATTCAATATTGATGAAGCAATTAAACAAATTGAAAAGGGTGCAACAGAATTATTAGAAAAGGTTGGTGGAATAATTAGCTTGGGAGGAGATCATACTATTGCTTTTCCACTGCTAAGATCAATAAACAAATTTAATAAAGGACCAGTAGCATTGGTACATTTTGATGCTCATTTAGATACATGGGATACTTATTTTGGAGCACCGTATACACATGGAACACCATTTAGAAGAGCAAGAGAAGAAAACCTTTTTTTAGATGATGCTTCAATGCACGTTGGAATTAGAGGTCCTCTTTATAGTAGAGAGGATTTAAAAAATGATGCAAGTTTTGGTTTTAAAATAATACATTGTGATGAATTTCAAACTGAAGGTATTGATAAAATAGTTGAAAGAATTAAAAAAAGAGTAGGTAATAATCCATTATATCTATCAATTGATATTGATGTTTTAGACCCAGCTCATGCACCTGGAACTGGCACTCCTGAGATTGCCGGCATGACAACAAGAGAAATAGTAAACGTATTAAGAGGCTTATCTGGTATGAATTTAATTTCGGCAGACGTAGTTGAGGTTGCTCCTGCTTATGATCATGCTGAGCTTACATCTTTAGCTGCTGCTACAATAGTTTATGAATTAACAAATTTATTTGCAAATAAAAAACTTTAGGTTAGATTTGCTCGATGTTAGACAAAAAAAATTTTTACATTGATGGGAAATGGGTTTTACCAAATGAAACGAAAACTTGTAAAGTTATAGACCCATCAAATGAAGAACCTTGTGCGGAAATATCATTAGGTGGAAAAAAAGATGTTGATCAAGCAGTTAGTGCTGCAAAAAAAGCTTTTGAGACTTGGGCTTTTACAAAAAAAGAGGAAAGATTAGATTTATTAGAAAAATTATATATAATTTATAAAAAAAGATGGGCAGAAATGGCAAAACTTATCTCTATGGAGATGGGGGCCCCAATGAAATTTTCAACAGAAATGCAAGCAGCAACAGGAGCTAGTCACATCAAATCTTTTAAAAATATATTAAAAGATTTTAAATTTGAAAAAGATTTAGGGGAGGAAAAGAATAATCAAAAATTATTGTATGAACCCAAAGGAGTTTGCGCTTTGATTACACCTTGGAATTGGCCAATCAACCAAGTTAATTTAAAAGTAATTCCCGCACTAGCATCTGCATGTACAGTAGTTTTGAAACCATCTGAAATAGCACCATTATCTTCAATGTTACTTGCTGAGATGATTGATGAAGCCAAGTTTCCTGCTGGAGTTTTTAATTTAGTAAACGGTGACGGAGCTATTACCGGTGATGCTTTAACTAGTCACCCTGATATAAATATGATTTCTTTTACAGGATCCACAAGAGCTGGTGCGTTAATTTCTCAAAATGCTGCAAAAGATTTTAAAAGAATAAGCTTAGAACTAGGTGGAAAAGGCGCTAACATAATTTTTAAAGACGCTGATTCAGAAGCAGTAGAAAGAGGTGTTTTAAGATGTTTCAGAAATTCTGGACAATCTTGTAATGCACCAACAAGAATGCTTGTTGAAAAATCAATTTACAATGAAACAGTTGAAAAAGTAAAAGAGCTTGCAAATAATACCAAGGTAGATGCACCCCAAAAGGAAGGTGATCATATTGGACCAGTAGTTTCTGAAGTACAATTTAATAAAATTCAAAAATTAATTCAAAAAGGAATAGATGAAGGCGCAAAATTAATTGCTGGAGGAATAGGAAAGCCCAAGGGTTTAGAAAAAGGATATTATGTAAAACCAACTGTTTTTGCAGATGTTAATAATGAAATGGAGATTGCAAGAACAGAAATTTTTGGTCCTGTACTATCTATAATTCCCTTTGAAAATGAAGATGAAGCTATATCAATAGCAAATGATACTCCGTATGGTTTAACAAACTATATCCAAACACAAGATAAAGAAAAAGTTAAAAGAGTTGCAAGAAAACTTAGGTCTGGAATGGTAGACGTAAATGGAGTTGGTATAGCTGTAAGCTCTCCTTTTGGTGGTTACAAACATTCTGGTATTGGGCGAGAAGCTGGAACAGAAGGGCTTATTGAATTTTTAGAAGTCAAAACGGTGGGCGGCTGGAATTAAAAAGTATACATATTTTATTATGTACATTTTGGGTTAAATTTGCCTTTAAAATAATAAAAAAAAGAGATAAAAAAAAACATTCTTTACAATTCATCAAAAAACAATACCGTGAAAATTAAAAAAAAAAAAGGAGGGAGATTATGAGTAGATCTTCTAAATTATACAATAAAGATTTAGCACCAACTCCAAGTAAACAGAAAAAATGGGGCTGGTTTGAGATCTTTAACGTATGGGCAAATGATGTTCAAAGTTTGTTTGGGTATACTTTGGCAGCATCATTATTTTTAGCTTCAGGACTAAATGGCTGGGCAGTATTTATTGCATTAATTGCAGCTGGATTTTTTATCATGTGGCTAGTTAACTTATCAGGTAAACCAAGTGTTAAGCATGGAATACCGTACCCAGTTTTCGCAAGAGTTAGTATGGGCGTGTTTGGCGCAAACTTTCCAGCTATGGCAAGAGGTATAGTTGCTATGTTTTGGTATGGAGCACAAACATATGCAGCATCTACCGCAGTAGCACTTTTAATTTCTGCTATAACAGGAAACACAGGAACAGGAAACTTTTTAGGAATGACTAATATAATGTGGATTTCATTTATATTTGTATCGGGTTTTCAAATATGGTTGTTCTGGCAAGGAGTTGACCTTATAAGAAGATTTTTAAATTTTGCAGGTCCAGCAGTTTACGTTGTTATGATTCTTTTAATGTTATCGATTTGGTTCGAAGCTGGTGGAAGTCTTTTATCTGAAGTTGGAAACATATTTTCAGGAGGAGCACGTTCAGGTGGTTTTGAAGGACTAGGATCATTTGCAGCTTTTTTAGCAGTATTTTCAATTATGGTTGGATATTTTGCTGCGGTTGTAATTAATTTTGGTGACTTTGCTAGATTTGTTAAAAATGAAAATGAAATGAAAAAAGGAAATTTGTGGGGACTAGTTGGGAACATAATTTTCTTCTCTTTCATTACATTAATGATTACTGGAGGAACTATAGCTGTATTTGGTGAGTATGTTGCTCAGCCAACAGATATGGTGGCTAAAGTTGATAACATGCTTTTAACAGTAGTTGCAGCTTTTGCATTTTTTGCAGCCACTGTTGGAATTAATATGGTAGCAAACTTTATACCTCCCGCGTATGACTTAGCTAACTTAATGCCAAGTAAAATAAATTTTAGAATTGGTGGATTAATAACAGCGATTTGTGGATTTGTTATTGGTGGATTATGGGTTTCTATGATTACGCAGATGGGTATATTTCCATTTGTAAATACATTAGGGGCAATTCTTGCACCTGTATTTGGTATTATGATTGTTGATTACTATGTAATTAAAAATGAAAAACTTAGTGTTAATGATTTATTTTCAGACAAGCCAAAAGGTAAATATTATTACAATGGTGGCTTTAACCAAAAAGGAATGTTAGCTTGGGTAATATCAGGTTACATAGCCGTTGGTACAGTTTGGCCAAATATTTTACCAGGTGGTTTAAGCGATTTCTTCGCTAACTTAGGTGGTGGAGGAGGATATGCATGGATAATTGGTGCCGCTTTAGGTGCTGTTATTCATTTAGCAATTTCTAACAGAAAATAATAATTCAAACTTAAAATTAAACTCGTCGTATTTATTTACGACGGGTTTAATATTTTAAAATAATTTTTTTATCTTCTAAATTTTCTATTATTAAATTATTTCCAGATCCTTTTCTGTCTACTACTAAAAAATTCATATCCTCAGTAGAAATCAAAGGAAAATGCCATATTCCAGGATTATAATTAATACCAATTCCTTTTGGTATAATAAATGATTCAAGTTTGTCTAAATCAGGCTTATCTCCACTAGGTGCTACAAATACTAAAAATATAGTTTCTTTCATTGGTATAAAAGCTTGACTTCCTAAAGGATGTTTTTCCATCATATCTATTTTCATTGGGAATGTTCTTTTGATCGCTGAGAATATACTGACAATTGACTCTCCATTTTCTTTAGAAGTATTAATATTTGCAAGATTATCATAACGTTTTGCATATCCAGCATTTATATCTATTGGAGTTATACCTTCAGTAGATATAATATCTCCATAAGAGGAAAAATTCTGTTTTGTAATTTTTTTTGGGATTATAATTTTTTCTATCATTCTACTTTTCCAAATGCTCTTACTCTAGATATTCCTCCGTCTGGGAAAATATTAATTCTTATATAGTTTACTTTTCTATTTTTCATCAATTTATTGATAAAGTTATGTTTTTTGTGAGCATAAAGTTTTGATTTATTTAGAATTAAATTCCAATTTTTAGAATTTTTAACAATATTTTTTCCAGAAATTTTTTTATTTATGTTTGCTGCTTGGATAGAACATTTATCAGGAAAGTTTCCTTTGAAATGATGGGTGTCAATTTGAATCTTTTTAATTTTTCCTGGTGCAGCACATTTAATTATAATCCAATCAAAATTTTTACCTCTACTTCTTCTTGTTTCCCAGCCATCTCCCATATTTTTACCAATTCCTGGCGCAAGAATATTTTCTGCTCTTCCAAAATGTTCATTATTACAAGCAATTGGTATTGCTCCATTTGTAACAGAAGTTAAGTTATGTATTTTTTTTCCAAATTTTTTTTTAATTTTCATTAATCCATATACACGTATTCTTGCAACACCCCCATCAGGAAAAATATTCAATTTTATATGTGTGAAAAAATTTTTATTTTTTACATTAAAAAAATGATGAGAATTAGCTTTTGTGGGGCTTTTTTTAATTATTGTAATCCATTTTGTTTTTTTATGAGGTATTATTTTATTACTAAAACAAGCTTGTAGAGAAACTTTATCAGGATGATTTCCTGAGAAGTAAGAAGTATCTACATCAACTTTTTTAATTATACCTGGCTTTCCAAGTTTTAAAATTAAAAAGTCGTGACCTTTTGATCTTTTTCTTCTTGTTTCCCATCCATCCATCCATTTGCCGTGTTTATCAAATACACCTTCTTTGAATACAGGCGGCCAGGGATTAATAATTCTTTTAGCTGGTGCAAAAAATTCATCAGTTTTATAAACAATTTTAGAACCAAGTCTTGCTTGTGCTAAGTCAACTAAACCATTTTGATAAATAATATTTTTTTTTTTCATAACAACTATATATTTGAATAATTTTTAATCCAATGTTTTGCGATATCAATCCTTTTACAAATCCATATGTCATCAAATTTTAAAACATAATCTAAAAATTTTTTTAAAGATTGAATTCTTCCTGGTCTTCCAATTAACCTGCAATGCAATCCGACAGACATCATTTTTGGGTTAGTTTTTCCTTCTTCATAAAGAGAGTCAAAACTATCTTTCAAGTATGTATAAAATTGATCTCCACTGTTAAATCCTTGATTTGTAGCAAATCTCATATCATTGTTGTCTAGTGTATACGGTATAATAAGTTGTTTTTTATTTTTTTTAAATTCCCAGTAAGGCAAATCATCACTGTAGGAGTCACTATCATACAAAAAACCACCATCATCAAAAACTAAATCACGTGTATTTGGGCTGCATCTTCCTGTGTACCATCCTAGCGGGCGACTACCAAAAATTTTTTTCATTGTTTTAATAGCTTTTTTCATATGTTTTTTTTCTGTAGATTTTTTTATATTTTGATAATCAATCCATCTCCAACCGTGGCAAGCAATCTCATAATTTGATTTTTTAATTATTTCACAAATATCTGGGTTTCTTTCAAGAGCCATCGCAACACCAAATATCGTTATTGGTATTTTTTTCTCCTGAAATAATTTATGTAATCTCCAAAAACCTCTTCTAGATCCATACTCATAAAAAGATTCCATATTAATATGTCTTCCTTTTATTGGTTTGGCTCCAATTATTTCTGATAAAAAAGTTTCTGAGTGTGCATCACCATGAAGAGTGTTGTTTTCTGCTCCTTCTTCATAATTTAAAACAATTTGAAGTGCTAATTTTGCTTTGTTAGGCCATATTATTTTTGGATCTTTTGATCCGTAGCCGACCATGTTTCTTGGATATTTTTTAGGCATACAAAATTATAAATTAAATTTATTCTCTTAACAAATTATTATTAGTTTAATATAGATTTATTTTTAATTCCTTCTAATAATTCTAAACATTTTTTGATCTGACTTAGCTCTATAAATTCATCAACTTTATGAGCCTGTTCTATAGACCCGGGTCCACAAACTACTGTGCTTATACCTATTTCTTGAAATAACCCAGCTTCAGTTCCAAAAGAGACAACGTTTCTTGAATTATCTCCTGTAATATTAGATATTAGTTCACATGCATCAGATTTTTCATTTCTATAAAATCCAATTATTTCTCCAATAATTTCTTTTTTAATAGATGAAGAAGGGTAAATTTTTTTCATATCTGGAAGTAGTTTTTCGTTAACAAATTTATCTATTTCCTTATTCACAAAGATACCATCTTCTTTTACTACTGGTCTCAGCTCCCAATCAACTTTGCATTTATCTGCAATTACATTTCTAGCAATTCCACCTTCCATTCCTCCAATTTGCAAAGTTGTATATGGAGGATCAAAAATAGAATCTTTTGGGGCTTTAGATTTTAAAGTTTCTCTCAATTCTAATAATTTATTTACAAATTTAACTGCATACTCGACTGCATTAACTCCTTTATCAGGAGCGGATCCATGCCCTGCCAAACCTTGAAAATGTGTAGTGTACTCATAGCAACCTTTATGAGCATCAATAATTTTCATTTTTGTTGGCTCTCCAACAATACATATTCCATTTTTAATATTTCTTTTTTTTAATTCTTCAATTAATAAAGGAGCTCCTTGACAAGCAGTTTCTTCATCAAAAGTAAATGAAAAATGAATATCTCTATCTAAGTTAGCTTTGGAAAATATTGGCGCATAAGCAAGAGAGCAAGCTATAAAACCTTTCATATCACATGAACCTCTTCCATATAATTTATCTTCCTTAATAGTTGCTTTAAAGGGATCTGTTGACCAACTTTTTGAAACTGGAACTACATCAGTATGGCCTGAGAGTATAATTGGTTTTTTTCCATTAACTTTTTTTGCTTTCAGCGTCGAAAATAAATTAAATCTTTTTTTCTCATCATCAAAAGTTCTAAAAGATGAGGCACCTAAAGCTTTTAGAATATTTTCGCAGTAGTCAATTAATTTTTCATTGTTTTCACCGGAAACAGTTCTAAATGAAATTAAATCTGATAAGATTTTAATTGCATTTTCATAAAGATTCCTTGAATTATTTTCTGTACTCATATGTATTTTTAATTATATATTAATTTTATGAAAGAACAAATAACCTACGAAACATTTGACAAAGTAGATATACGCCTAGGAACAGTAATCTCAGTAAAAAAAAAACGAAAAAGCAAGAAAGCCTTCATTAGTAGTCGAAGTTGATTTTGGTCATGAAATTGGCATTAAACAATCCTCAGCGCAAATAACCCACTATTATAATGAAGAAAATTTATTGGGAAAGCAGGTGATTGGTGTATGTAATTTTCCAGAAAAAAATATTGCTGGTATAAAATCACAAGTTTTAATTCTAGGATCTATAGATAAAGAAGGAAGAGTCACTTTAGTTCATCCATCTCAAAAAGCTGAAAATGGTTTGCCAATAGCATAAAGTTATGCATCCAGAAATAATATCTTTATGTTTGTTTATGTTTGTTACAAGCTGTTCTCCTGGACCTAATAATATTGTTGCATCTTATTCCGGTTTTAATTTTGGTGTTTTAAAAACAATACCACATATGTGCGGTGTTATTTTTGGTTTTACAACTCTCGTTACTATTATGAATTTTGGATTAGTAAACGTCTTTCAAAAATATCCAATTATTCAAGAAATCCTAAAATATACTGGAACACTTTTTTTAATTTATTTAGCTTATAAAATTTCTTTTTCAAAAACCAGCTCAGATACTGAAAAAAAAAATCCAGTAAAGTTTATAGAAACCTTTTTTTTTCAATTTATAAACCCAAAATCAGTCATTGTATCAGTCATTATGGTTTCAACATATGTTGATAGAGGTAATGATTTTTTATTTTATTCTTTCTGGGTCATTGGAGTAGCATTTCTATTCGCAATAATTAGTATTAATTTTTGGACCTTAGTGGGTAAATTTTTAAGAAGATTCGCTACAAATGAGAAATTTATAAAAAGATTCAATTACGTTATGTCACTTCTTTTATTAGCTTGCATAGCAACATTTTATCTATAATTTGATTCATAATTTAGCCGAAATAATCTATAAGATGTAAATTTATGAAACCAGGAAATAAAAATTCTTATAAATCTTTAAAATCTCTAAGTATAAATGGAAAAAATTATAAGTATTACTCCTTAGTTGAAGCTGAAAAAAATGGATTAAAAGATATTTCAAAATTGCCAAAATCATTAAAAGTTCTTTTAGAAAATTTACTTAGATATGAGGATGATTTATCAGTAACTAAAGATCAAATAGAAGCAGTGAAAAACTGGATGAAGGAAAAAAAGTCTACAACAGAAATTGCTTATAGGCCAGCAAGAGTTTTGTTACAAGATTATACAGGAATACCAGCGGTTGCAGACTTAGCAGCAATGCGAGAAGCTGTTAAAGAAAAAAATAAAGATCCAAATACCATTAATCCTCTTTCTTCCGTTGATCTGGTTATAGATCATTCAGTTCAGGTAGATCAGTTTGCTAAATCTGACTCATTTGAAAAAAATGTTGATATGGAATTTAAAAGAAATGGCGAAAGATATTCTTTTCTGAAGTGGGGACAGCAAGCTTTTAATAATTTTAGAATAGTGCCACCAGGCACAGGCATTTGTCATCAAGTAAATTTGGAATATCTATCAAAAGTAGTTTGGTCAGAAAGATATAAAGATGATGAATATTTGTTTCCAGATACATTAGTTGGAACTGATAGTCACACAACCATGGTTAATGGATTATCAGTCCTTGGTTGGGGAGTTGGTGGAATAGAAGCAGAAGCAGGAATGCTTGGGCAACCTATTTCGATGTTGATTCCTGAAGTAATTGGCTTCGAGTTTAAAAATAAAATGCCAGAAGGAACCACAGCTACTGATTTAGTTTTAACTGTTGTGAAAATTTTAAGGGACAAAGGTGTTGTTGGAAAATTTGTAGAGTTTTATGGAGATGGTTTAAAAAATTTAACACTTGCAGATAGAGCAACTATAGCAAATATGGCACCAGAGTATGGTGCTACTTGTGGTTTTTTTCCAGTTGATGATGAAACTTTAAAATATTTAAGATTTTCAGGAAGGAATGAGCACTCGGTTATTACTGTAGAAAAGTATGCTAAAGAGCAGGGACTATGGGCAAGTGATAATATTGAATTTACTGATACCGTTTCATTAGATATGTCTACTATTGTTCCAACAATATCTGGTCCAAAAAGACCTCAAGATAAAGTATTATTAAATGAAGCATCATCTGGATTTAAAAAAGTATTTGAAAATACCACATCAAGAAAAAAAAAAAATATTTCAAAGGTAGATGGAACTGATTTTGAAATTAAAGATGGTTCCATATTAATTGCTGCTATAACATCGTGTACAAATACATCCAACCCTAACGTTTTAATTGCAGCAGGTCTACTAGCAAAAAAAGCAGTGGAATTGGGTTTAAAAACAAAACCTTGGGTAAAAACTTCATTAGCACCAGGATCAAAGGTAGTCACTGATTATTTAGAAAAATCAGGTCTTAATAAATACTTAGATGAATTAGGTTTTAATTTAGTTGGATACGGATGTACAACATGTATAGGAAACTCGGGACCTTTGCCGAAAAACATTGTGCAAGCAATTGAAAAAGAAGAACTATACGCTGTATCTGTATTATCTGGTAATAGAAATTTTGAAGGACGTATTTCTCCACATATAAAAGCAAACTACCTTGCTTCCCCTCCGCTTGTTGTTGCTTATGCTTTAGCTGGCCATATGGAAGTGGATTTATATAAAGAACCTTTAGGAAAAGATAAAAACAGCAAAGATATTTTTTTAAAAGATATTTGGCCTTCTAACCAACT
>CACCZY010000023.1 GCA_902550635.1 uncultured Pelagibacteraceae bacterium | reverse complement strand
TTCTTAGTATGCCTAAAGAAGTCTATAAATATACCAAAAAAAATTGTAAAAAAAAATCAAAAATAGGATTCCTCTCAACTGAAGCTACATTAAAAACTGGAGTTTATAATAAATATTTTGATAAAAATTTTATTCTAGTAAGTCCAAAAAAAATTATACAAAAAAGAAATGTAAATAAAGCTATTAAACTTGTTAAAATGGGAAAAGTAAGAGAAGCTGAAAAAGCGATTAAACCTGCTATAAAATATTTAATAGGTATGAAATGCAAAAAAATAATACTTGGATGTACCGAGTTACCAATAGCAATTTTTGCTTATAAATCTTTTAAGAAAATTAAAAAATCAAAAATTTTTATTGATCCTAATTTATTGTTAGCTCAAGTTTCCATGAAAAAGTATAAGACATAAAAAAACCAACAATCTTAATTTTAAGATTGTTGGTTTTAATTTTTTTAATTTATTTTGAAGGATCTGGAACTTTTCTTAAATAAGGTTTTACTGCATTCCAACCGTCAGGAAATAATTTTTTAGCCTCATCGTCTTTCACTGCTGGAACTATTATTACCTCTTCACCTTTATTCCAGTCTGCTGGTGTTGCAACTTTATGCTTAGCTGTAAGCTGCATTGAATCAATTGCTCTTAAAAGCTCCATAAAATTTCTACCAGTCGCCATTGGATAAGTAAGAAATAGACCAATTCTTTTATCTGGTCTTATAATAAAAACCGTCCTAACAGTTTGGTTATCAACAGCAGTTCTCCCCATTGATGTAACTCCTGCATCACCTTCTAGCATATTATACAATTTTGCAATTTTAAGATCTTCGTCTGCGATAATTGGATAATCAGGCTTGTTCCCGGTTACATCTTTTATATCATCTAACCACTTAACATGATCTGCAACTGGATCAACACTAAGACCAATTACTTTTACATTTCTTTTATCAAACTCTGGTTTCATTCTTGCTAAAGAACCAAGTTCAGTTGTACAAACTGGTGTAAAATCTTTTGGATGTGAAAATAATACTCCCCAACTATCACCTAACCATTCATGGAATGAAATATCTCCAATAGTTGTTTTAGCTTTGAAGTCTGGTGCTAAACTATTTATTTTTAATGTCATTTTTTCCCTCTCATTAATATTTTTAAAAAAAATTATTATAAGCAAGATTGATTTGCTATGCAATTTTTTATATTATTTATAATCACATGATATTTGAACAACTTTTTGATACTAAATCTTCAACTTATACTTACATTGTATCAAGTGGAAAAGGACGAGAAGCTTTAATTATAGATCCTGTAATTGAACACACTAAAGAATATATAAAAGTTTTAGAAAAATTAGAATTAAAATTAGTTAAAGTAATAGATACTCATATACATGCTGATCACATAACTGGATTAAATGAACTGCATAAAAAAACCAGTTGCACAAGAATTATGGGCGAAAAATCTAAATCGGAAGTAATAGATTTAAAAATAAAAGATAATGAAAAAATTAATATAGAAAAAATTGAACTTAGGGCAATTTATACACCAGGTCATACTGATTGTTCTTATAGCTACCTTATGAATGACAGAGTTTTTACTGGAGATACTCTTTTAATAAATGGAACTGGAAGAACAGACTTTCAAAATGGAAGCTCTTATGATGCTTATGAATCTTTATTTGGAAAGTTGCTTAAACTACCTGAAAAGACTTTGGTATATCCAGCTCATGATTATAATGGAAAAAAAAATTCAACTATTGAAAATGAAAAAAATAATAATCCACGTCTTCAAGTAAGTTCAAAGGAACAGTATGCTGAAATTATGAATAATCTAAATTTAGCAAACCCTAAAATGATGGATGTTGCTGTTCCTGCTAATCTAAAAGGTTTGACTCTAGATCAAATTTGAAATTAAATTAAACAATAAAATAAAGGAGAAAATATGGAAAAAGAAATGCTTGCAATAGCAAGACTTAAATCTGGTAAATTTGAAAAGTTCATGGGATTTATGCAATCAGATGAAGGAATGGCAGTAAGAAAAACTATTGCTCATGTTGAAAAAACAGTTCCAGCAATCGCGCCAGATAAAAGTTATGTTATGTTTAAAGTATCAGTTCATAATGAAGAAGAAATGAAGAAATTCGCTTCAGGAAATAATCCAGTAGCTAAACCTATTTTTGATGAATGTGTCGAAATTGTTCAAATGTATGAATTAAGCAAAGTTAATCTATAAGGATTAATAAAAATGGCTGGATACGCAATAACCCAAATTGAAGTAACCAATCCTGAAGACTACAAACAATATTTAGCAAAGGTTACTGATATTGTTACAAAATTTGGTGGAGAATATTTAGTAAGAGGTGGTGAGTTTCAATGTTTTGAAGGAGAATGGAAATATCCTCGAACTGTAGTGATTAAATTTCCCTCTTACGAAAAGGCTTTAGAATGGTATAATTCTGAAGAATATAAACCGGTAAGACAGATACGGTTAGATAATTCTGTCGGAAACTTTATAATTGTGAAAGGAGCTTAATATGATTGAAAAATTTAATGGAATTATTTATCTAGTTATTTTTATAATTCATTTTGCTGCCTACGCTTTTTATGCATTTAGATGTGTTTTCACAACTAAAGCATTTGTAGATCAGTATGGTATGGGAGATGGTGCAGCAATAATGACAAGATTTTTTGGTTCTATTTTTGTTGGTTCTGTTTTAATGGCTATCTATATAGGATTTATAAGAGCTGGCGGCTTAGAAAATACGTGGGCATTTTTTAATTTAATTTTTTTGCAGAATGCTGCTGCTTTTGTTGTTGGTTTTTGGTCACATCAAAAAGGAAATCTGGGTACCAACGAAAAAACTTCTATTGAAGGAATAATTGCACCTGGTGTTTTAACTTTGTTAAGCGCTGTACTTTGTTATGGCTTAGCAGATAAAATTTATTCATAAAAAATTAAAGGAGAAAATAATATGTCCATATTAGAAAAATATTCATCAGCAATGGCCAATAAAGATGAGGCAGCTATGAATGAGCTTTTGCATGATGATTTTAAATTCACAATGCATAAATCAGGTAAAACTTTAAGTAAAGCTGATGTAATCAAATGGGCAATGAGTGGTGACATTAAACAAGATAAAACAAGAGTGGTTTATGAAAATGATGAAGTTGGCATACACCATGCATTCGTAACGTTTGATGATGGAAATATTGAGGCTGTAATGGCAGTATATAAATATAAAGGTGGTAAAATAATTACGTTAGAAACTGGCGCAACACCAATGCCTAAGTAAAGATTATTAATGAATAAAACAATTGGTTTTGTAATGGTTGGGACTAATGATCTTGAAAAATCAAGTAAGTTTTATGATTCAATATTGGTTCATCTTGGAATGAAAAGAGTTACTATAACAGAAAGATACATTGGATATGGTCATTCAAACGAAGATGATGGTGTAAAGTTTTATATTACAAAACCACATAATAAAGAAAATGCTACTGCAGGAAACGGTACAATGGTTGCTTTGTCAGCAGAAACGAAAGAAGCAGTAGATAAATTTCATAAAACAGCACTAGAAAACGGTGCCGTTGACGAAGGAGCACCAGGAGTAAGATCTGATGGAAATTATTATGGTTATGTCCGTGATCAAGATGGTAATAAAATTACAGCTAGATGCGTTTTAAGTTAAATGAGTAATATTTATGCATATGTAATTTTAATTATTGCAGTTGTACTAGGTACTGCTGCAAATGGTTTTGCTAAAGGTGCCCAAGGATTTACATTATTAATTCCAAGTATTTTAACAGCAATAACTATAGTGGGATGCATGTACACTTTATCTCTTGTTATGAAGACAATTCCAGTCGGTATTACTTATGCTTCGTTTGCTGGGCTATGTATAATAGCAACATCAGTTGTTGGAATCGTCAAATTCAATCAAATTCCAAACATATATGTAATTATAGGTCTTGGATTAATTGTCGCTGGTGTTTTAATGGTAAATTTATTAGGTAAAACTAACACCTAATTGTTTCATATATAAATTATTCGTTTAAAATTTTAATTATTTGTTTTGCAATCAAATTATAACCTTTTTGCGTATAATGATTGTAAACATCTAAATTGTAAATATTTATATTATTTGAATTCGATTTTTTAAAAGTTAAATCTATATCAATAAATTTAATATTATTTTTCTTAACAATTTTACTAATTTTTTTATTAAGGATATTAGGAGCTAAAGAATATTTGTTATTATATCTTGTCCATGATGGCAAATAAACAAAATATAAATTACCATCCCATTCTCTTACTTCTTGTTTCATTTCACTTAAAATATTTTCAAATAAAATGAAATCTATATTTGACTTATAGAAAACTGATGATGTCAAAAATATCTCTTTAAGTGAATTTAATTCTAAAAAATCTATAATTTTTTCATTATATTTATTAGTTTTTTTTAAGTTAAGACTCTTTTTTATTTTTTCTTCATTTATTTTTTCTTCCTTAATTTTGAAAGGCAAAATAAAATTAAATATTTCTTCATATTCATCTAAAAAAATTTCTATTTCTTTATTAGAATTAACTAAATTTTGTGAATAGTTTTTGTCTATATACTTTAATAAAAAAGTTTTTTTCTCTTGCATCATATCATTAAGATCGTTGCCTTCGTAAAAAAAATAAAATACATTTTTTGGTTTAAAGTGTTTTCCGTATTCTCTTACTACTGCTAAACTTGTTAAAGGTCCTGTACCACCAATTCCATAATTTATTGAGTTAAAATCTGATATCTTTCTTATTATACCATTAGTGTCTTTATAGTTGCCAAAAGGTGATCCTTCAGCAAATGAGTCACCTAAAATCATTAAATCTATTTCTTTTCCATAAACTTCATTTAAATTTTTAAAACCATATTTATCATTTTTGATAATTTCGTATTTTCCTTCTTCAGCACTTCCCAAAGATTTTTTATTTATTGGTCCACGCAATGGTATTATTTTTTTTTGACTAATTTTTTTCTCTAAAAAATTTCTTATTTTTTTCTTGTAATCACCATGGTAGATTTGATACTCTGAATATCTAAAGGAGGGAGATAAATTTTCTTTTATTTTTTCTTCAGAAAAAGCCTCATAACTTCCTCTATTATCATAGTTTTTGACTTCTTTTTTTTTTTCCTGTTTGATTTGATCAATATTTTTATCAATTAGATTGTATTCTTTTTTTAAAAAAAGAATTGTTAATATTTCCAAACTATAGGCAATAAAAACAAAATATAAAAAAAAAATTAAAACTTTTTTAAAAATTTTCACAGTTTATTTCACTATATATCCATACTCCAAACAAGCATCGGTCAAAGACTCGTATAATGATTCACCAAAACTTCTAAGAGCAAAGAATCTTACTGCATTAGTTTCATCTTTAATAAAATCTATAGTAACGGTAATACCGTTATAAACAGTATTTGCGCAATTTCCCTCCTTTAAATCATTTATATTTAAAGGAGATCCTTTCTTAATAACTTCATTAGATAACTCTCCTTCAATTTCTAAAACTGCTCTTGAATGTGATAAGTCAGTTACAGCAAACTCATTTGAATTAAAATTATTATTTATTTCTAATAATAAATCTTTTTTTAAACTTGTAACAAGCCAGTTATCAGGACCTGTCCACAATATTCTTGTGGAAGAGTTAGTGCATGTTTTAAGCTCTTTTGGCAAATTTAAACCATCAATATTTTTATTTGTAATATCGATTTTTAAATTTTTGTATTTTGCAACTTGACAAATAAATAAATTTTTTACTTCTGAAACTTTAATTAATTTTTCTTCGTTTTTATTTTGATAATCTCCAAATTTACCTGATTGATGAATATTTTCTATAGAAGTAATAATTTTCATGATCTGACCCTTTCTCCTTTTGGATCCACATAGTGGGAAGAAATAACTTCAACCTCAATAGCTTTTTTATGTAATGGAGATACAGCAAAAAATTTTTTTCCAATCATATTTTTTCCGTCTTTAATTATAGCAAGAGAAAATGGATTATTATTTTCTACACTCCAACATGATGATGAAACATGTCCAAGTTTTGGGTTGGGAAGTTTTCCATTTTTATCTGAAACGATATGAGATCCTTCTGGAATACTTGACTTTCTATCAGTTGGAACTAAACCAACTATTTTTTGTCTATCATTTTTAATAAATGCTTCTTTTACTAATGATCTTTTTCCTATAAAATCTTTTTTCTTTGATACCATTCCGTCAAGCGAAACATCTGAAGGAATAGTTCTTCCGTCTAATTCTGGCCCAGCTACATGTCCCATTTCAATTCTCAACGTTGACAATGCTTCTGTTCCATAAGGTTGAACTTTAAGGTCTTTACCCAATTCCATTAATTTTTCCCACATAGATAAACCGTAATCTGACTCAACATTAATTTCATATGCAAGTTCCCCTGAAAATGAAATTCTAAATATTTTTGCAGGAACTCCAAACAAACTGCTTTCCACATATCCCATGAATGGTAATCCCTCATTTGAAACATCTAAGTCTGGAAATAATTTTTTTAGAAGTTCTCTTGATTTTGGACCAGCTATTGCAGCTCCAGCCCATTGTTCAGTGGTTGAAACAACATTAACATTTAATTCTGGCCAAACTATTTGTAGATAATACTCTAAATGTGAAAGTACATTTGCAGCTTGAGCTGTTGTAGTGGTCATGTGATAGTGATTTTCCGAAATTCTTGTTGTGGTGCCATCATCCATAACCATTCCATCTTCTCTTAACATTAAGCCATAACGCGCTTTGCCAACTGGGAGTTTCATCCAAGCATTGGTATAAACTCTATTTAAAAATTCAGCTGAATCTGGTCCTTTAATATCTATTTTACCTAATGTTGTTACATCACATATCCCAACATTTTCTCTTACATTTTTTGCTTCTCTTTTTGATGCTTCAAATAAATTTTCGTTACCTTGTTTATAATACCTTGGTCTTTTCCATGCACCAGCATCAACAAATACAGCATTTTTTTTTAAGTGCCATTCGTGCATTGGTGATTTTCTTGTTGGCATATAATGATGTCCTACTTCTCTTCCAACGATTGTTCCAATTGTAACTGGTGTAAAAGGTGGTCTAAAAGTTGTGTGACCTACTTCAGGAACAATTTTATTTTCAATATTTGATACCAATTGAAGTCCATTTAAATTACTTGTTCTTCCTTGGTCAGTTGCCATTCCTAAAGTTGTGTATCTTTTTACATGCTCTATAGATCTATAACCTTCACGTAATGCAAGTTCGATATCTGCTACAGAAACATCATTCTGAAAATCAACAAATCTTTTTGGATTTTCATTTTTAGGTAAAGGAGAACACCAAAATTTATCATGACTTTTATGTTTTTTTTCAGTAACAGAAGGTACTTGAATATTTACTTGATTTGCAGTTAATTTTTTTCCTACATCAGCTCCTGACTCAAAACTTTTTTCAATAGTTTCTTTTAAAGTAAATGATCCATTTGCTGCTCCTATAGTGGTTTCTTTTTGTTTTGATTTATCAGGAACAAAAGCATCTATATCTTTATTAAATTTAAGTTTATTTCCTGATTGAGATGTTAAATGAACCGTAGGTGTCCAAAATCCTGAAACACATATACAATCACATTGAACAATTTCAATATTTTCAAAACCAGTTTTATTTGAATTTAACTTACCTATTTTTGCAGATTTAACTTTTTTATAACCATTAGCAACCGCAACCGCATGTGAAAATTTAATTTGTATTCCTTGATTTTTTGCATCATTAATTAGTTCTGAGTTTTGTTCTTCTCTGGTATCTAAAACAATTGGATCAATTCCATTTTTTTTAAATTCAATTGCAGTTTCGTAAGCGCTATCATTATTTGTAAATATTAAAGGTTTTTTACCAACTGCTACTCCATAAACTTTCATATATTCTTTAGCAGCTGAAGCTAAAAAAATTCCTGGTGTATCATTGTTTCCAAAAACAATAGGTCTTTCGATTGATCCAGTTGATAAAATAACTTCTTTGGATCTAATGTACCATAATCTTTGTCTTGGATGATATTTAGATTTTTTGTCTAAATGATCTCCAGTTCTTTCAAACATTACAAGCATGTTATGATCATAATAACCAAAAACTTGTGATCTGTTTTTAAGTGTAACATTTGGCATTTTTTTTAATTCTGAAATTATTTTATATGCCCAGTCTTTTCCTGAAAGATTGTCAATATTTACGTCATCTGTTAATAGTGACCCACCAAATCTTGGTTTGTCTTCCGCTAAAATGACTTTTGCTCCAGTTTTTGCAGCAGCATAAGCGCTTGCTAAGCCGGATGGACCAGAGCCAGTTACTAATAAATCACAATACTCATATTTATGTTCGTATCTTTCTTTATCTTTTTCTATTGAACCTACTCCTAATCCTGCTGCTTTTCTTATAAAAGGTTCATAAACTCTATACCAAAAACTTTTTGGCCACATAAATGTTTTGTAATAAAAACCTGCAGGAAAAAAACTTTTTAAAAAATTGTTTATGGCACCAATATCAAATTCAACCGAAGGCCAACAATTTTGACTAGTAGCTGATATACCTTCTACTAATTCTATCTCTGTGGCATTTATATTTGGTTCTGATTGTCCATTTATAACTACTTGCAACTTTGCATTCGGTTCGTCAATGCCGGCTCCGAATAAACCTCTTGGTCTATGATATTTAAAACTTCTACCAACTAAATGTACGTTGTTTGCTAAAAGTGCTGAAGCAAGTGTATCGCCCTCAAATCCAAATAATTTTTTTCCATTAAATTTAAAAGAAATTTTTTTATTTCTATTTATTAATCCAATATTTTCTAATCTATGAGATTGAGTCATTTAATTTCTTCATTTATTTTAGCAGTTTTAAATATTTCATGAGTTGCTGTATCTCTTTGAGCTTTAAACCATTGTCTACAGCCTGATATGTGGTGCCATAGTTCAATATGTTTGCCTCTGGGGCTTTTTCTCATATAAACAAAATCATCCCACTCTTTATCAGAAACATCGGAATTTAATTTTGGTCTTTTAACTGTTGCGTCACCACCGTATGCAAATTCTTTTTGTGATCTAATTCCGCAGTAAGGACATTTTATATGAAGCATTGTTTATCCAATCCAAGTTTTAGTTCCAATACCTTTTTCATCTAAAAGGTGGCCAGTTGAAAATCTGTTTAAACTTAGTTCTGAATTTAATTCATGAACTCTATCTTGTGCAATTGTGTGTGCAAAAGTCCATCCAGAAACAGGTGTCGATTTAAATCCACCGTAACACCAACCACAGTTCAAATATAAACCTTTGATATGAGTTTTATCTATAATTGGAGATCCATCCATAGACATATCCATTATACCACCCCAGGTTCTTAACATTTTTAATCTACTTAAAAATGGAAAGACTGCTAGACCTCCAGTTAAAACATGTTGGATGGTTGGCAAGTTTCCTCTTTGTGCATAACTATTATAACCGTCTAAATCTCCTCCCATAACCATTTCACCTTTGTCAGACTGACTTATATAAAAATGTCCAGCACCAAAAGTTACTACACCATCAAGCAAAGGTTTGATTGGTTCAGAAACACAAGCTTGAAGTACATGAGTTTCGATAGGAAGTGTAATGTTTAATTTTTCAGCAAGTATGTTTGTACTTCCTGCTACACATAAGCCAACTTTTTTGCTTTTAATATTCCCTTTAGAAGTTCTTACTCCAGTAATTTTTCCTTGTTGAATATCAAAACCAGTAACTTCACAATGTTGAATTATATCAACTCCCATTGCATCAGCTTGTCTTGCGTAACCCCATGCAACACCATCGTGTCTTGCTGTTCCAGCGCTCGGTTGCATTAAGCCACCAAAAATAGGAAATCTTACATCTCTTGAAAAATCTGCTTGTGGAATAATTTTTTTTACTTCTTCTCTATTTAATAAAACTGCATCTATTCCATTAAGTCTCATGGAATTACCACGTCTGGCATAAGCATTCATTTGAGCATCAGAGTGAGCAAGATTTATAATACCTCTTGGTGAAAACATCACATTGAAATTTAATTCTTGGCTAAGATTTCTCCACAAATTCATTCCAAATTCATTAAATCTTGCATTTGCATCATACATAAAATTAGATCTAACAATTGTAGTATTTCTTCCTACATTACCTCCTCCAATCCAACCTTTTTCTATAATTGCTATGTTTGTTATTTTATGTTCTTTTGCTAAATAGTAAGCTGTTGCAAGACCATGGCCGCCTCCCCCAATTATTATAACTTCGTATTCTTTTTTTGGAGTTGGGTCTTTCCATGCAACTTCCCAATTTTTATGTCCGCTTAACGAATTTTTTATTAAACTAAAAACTGAATATTTCTGCATATATATAGAATTTATACATTTAATTTATTTCTTTAAAAATGGAATATTTAAGTATAGAAATCTTCCAAAATTTTAAATTCTTAAAAAAGTCAATATGGGCGAAGTAAAATCAGATATAGAGATAGCAAGAAAAGCTAATATGAAGCCTATAAAAGACGTATTAGCTCATATTGGTGTGCCTGATGATTTTTTGGCTTTTAGTCCAATGGGTAGGCATATAGCTAAAATAAATTTGGGATACCTTGATAGTCTTCAAAATAAGCCTAAAGGGAAACTTATTTTGGTTACAGCTATAACCCCAACTCCTGCTGGTGAAGGAAAAACAACAGTTTCGGTTGGTTTGAATGATGGATTAAATAAAATTGGTAAGAAATCTTTAGTTTGTTTAAGAGAACCAAGCTTGGGTCCTTCTTTTGGTATGAAAGGAGGTGCGGCCGGAGGTGGTTATGCTCAAGTAGTTCCAATGGAACAAATTAATTTACATTTTACAGGTGACTTTCATGCAATAACTTCTGCTCATAATCTTTTGTCTGCTTTAATTGATAATCATATTTATTGGGGAAACAAACTTAATATAGACGATAAAAAAATTGTTTGGAAAAGAGTAATGGATATGAACGATCGTTCGTTAAGAGCAATAAACATTAATATTAAAGGTGTTGCTAAAGATTTTCCAAGAGAAGATGGTTTTGATATTACAGTTGCATCAGAAGTAATGGCAATTTTTTGCCTTGCAAACAATCTTAAAGATTTAGAAAAAAGAATTGGAAATATTACGATTGCCTACACAAAAGATAATAAACCAATTTATGCTAAAGATCTAAAGGCACAAGGACCAATGACAGTATTGCTTAAAGATGCTTTAAGGCCAAATGTAACTCAAACACTGGAAAATAATCCAGCAATAATTCATGGCGGTCCTTTTGCAAATATTGCTCACGGATGTAATTCGGTTATAGCTACAAAGGCAGGATTAAAACTTGCTGATTATGTCGTTACAGAAGCTGGATTTGGTGCAGACCTAGGAGCAGAAAAATTTATGGATATTAAATGTAGAAAATCTGAATTAAAACCAGACTGTATAGTTATAGTTGCAACTATAAGAGCTTTAAAAATGCATGGTGGTGTAGAAAAAGATAATTTAAAAAAAGAAAATGTTGATGCTGTGAAAAAAGGTTTAGCAAATTTAGAAAGACATATAGAAAACGTTAAAAAATTTGGTGCACCAATTACAGTTGCGGTTAATCATTTTGTCAATGATACAAATAATGAAGTAGATGAACTTATTAATTTTTGTAATCAAAAAGGTATTAAGGCTTCTTTATGCACGCATTGGTCTAATGGAGGAGAAGGAACTAAAGAATTAGCATCAAATGTTGTAGAATTAATTAATAAAGAAAAAAATAAATTTAAATTTTTATACGAAGATAATATCCCTCTACTTAGTAAAATTGAAAAAATAGCAAAAGAAATTTATCGTGCTAAAGAAATAGTTGCAGATAAAAAAATAATTGAAGATTTAAGAACTTTTGAAAAAAATGGATATGGAAACCTTCCAATATGTGTAGCAAAAACACAATATAGTTTTTCAACGGATCCTAAGCTTAAAGGAGCACCTACAGGACACTCGCTACCAATTAGAGAAGTAAGGTTATCATCAGGTGCTGAATTTATAGTAGTTATCTGCGGTTCAATTATGACTATGCCAGGTTTGCCAAGAGTTCCGGCAGCGGATAGTATTCGATTAAATGAAAAAGGTGAAATCGAAGGATTGTTCTAAAAAAATTAAATCAGCTGTTTTTATATCAGGACGCGGAACAAATTTTAAATCTTTGCTGAATTTTTCAAAAAAA
>CACCZY010000022.1 GCA_902550635.1 uncultured Pelagibacteraceae bacterium | reverse complement strand
TTATTAAATCCAGCTGGTCTTTTGCCTCCTAGTAAAACTTTGGCGCCCTCTTGTTTAGTTTTTTCAACTAATTCTTCAATTTCATTTAATCTTTTTTTTGTTGTTAATGGACCTAATTGAGTACTAGGATCCATACCATTGCCAATCTTTAGTTTTTTCGTTTTATCTACAAATAAATTAACAAACTCGTCTTTTTTACTTTCATGAATATAAAATCTATTAGGAGATATACATACTTGTCCATTATTTCTAAACTTTGATGCAATTGCCATATCAGCAGCTTTTTTTATATCTGCATCATCAAAAACAATAAAAGGTGAATGACCACTAAGCTCCATAGTAACTCTTTGAACTTTATCAGCAGCTTGCTTTAAAATCAATTTTCCAACTCTTGAGGATCCAGTAATTGAAATTTTTTTTATTATATCTGAAGCAATTAATTGTTGTGCAATACTTGGTGGATCACCTGATAAAAGATTAACTACACCTGGTGGCACTCCACATTCTCTACAAATATCAACCATTTGCATTACTACTCCTGGAGTAATTACATCTGGTTTAATAATAACAGAACAACCAGCAGCTAATGCAGTTGAAATTTTTCTAGCTGATAATACGGCTGGAAAATTCCAAGGAGTTAATGCTGCTACAACACCAACGGGTTGATAATAAACATGTACTCTTGTATCTTCAAACCTGCTTTCTACAGTTTGACCATAAATTCTTTTTGTTTCTTCAGCATTCCATTCAAAAATATCTGCTGCTCCACCAACTTCACCTTTAGCTTCTGCGAAAGGTTTACCAACTTCTAAAGTCATCCATTTTGCTAACACATCTTGTTTTTCTCTCATTTTGTCAGCTATTTTTCTTAAAATGTATGATCTTTGCCATGGCGCTGTCTTTTTCCAAACTAATAAACCTTTTTCAGCAGATTTTAATGCTCTCTCTACATCTTTCGGTGTTGCTTTTGACGCGTTTCCTATAACTTCTTCTGTAGCAGGATTAATTACTTCGTAAGTTCCCTTGTCTGTTGATTGTTGCCACTTACCATCAATAAACTGACCAAATTTCTCGTACATATTTAACTTTTCTATTTTAAGTTGTGACTTAAAAAACTTATTTAATAAAATTTTAAACTTTGAATGTTATAATCTTTTTTAAGAAAGGAGTAAACATGGCTAAATTTTATTGTTTTGGAAACTATACTACCCAAGGGTTTCAAGGTTTTATTAAAGACCCAAAGTCTGACAGATCTAAAGCGGCTCAAGCTGCAGCAGAAGCTGTTGGTGCTAAAATGGTTTCTTATACTGGCTTAAGAGGAGCATATGATTTCTTCGTAATTTTTGAAGGATCTTTTGAACAAGGGGCTGGTATAAAAATGGCAACAGAGGCGAGTGGCTCTCTTTGTAATATTACAATCTGCGAAGCTATTAACATTAATGATGTTGCTGCAAATGCAGCAAAAATTGCTTCTGCTTATAAAGGACCTGGGCAATAGTAAAAATAAATCACAAATTTAACTTCTGATCTTTTGATCAGGAGTTAAATGCTATTATATAAAGTTGGAAACATTTTTCCACCTAGTGGATCTCCATTTTTATAACCAGCGTCTTGCATGGCTTTTCTATAATTATAACTTGTCCAATCTCCAACATAGTTGATTTTTGCATCCTCTTTTGCAACCCTTAAAGTATAGCGGCTCAATGTTTTTTGTGGGATTGTTGTACTTAAAGTTCCATGAAGAGTTCTCATATCAAATATTACACAGTCGCCTAATTCACAATCCCATTGTAAAAATTCATAATTATCTTTATTTCCTAATATATCTGGTGGTAATTCATATTTTTTACCATCAATAACGCATTCTTTTCCTTCAACTTTGTGACCGTCTTTAAATAAAACTCTTAAAAAAAGTTTATTCCATAAATGTGAACCTTTAACCCAAACAACACCTTCATTTTTACCAGTTGGTTGCAATGGTAGCCAAAGAACACACATGGTTCCGTCCATATCAAAATAACTTACATCATGATGAAAAGGAGTTGTAGATTTTGATCCTCCTTCTCTTAAAAACCAATTATCCATTACAAGATTTATTTTTTTAGCAGACATCAATTCTGATGCCATCTGTGCATAAGGTGAGTTAAATACAAAATCTTTAAATTCAGGCACTAAATCCCAAGTCCAATAATCTTCTAAGTAAGCTGGAACACCCTTTTTAACAGTATGCGATTTAAATCTAGGACTAGGATTTTTTATATCTCTTTCAATTCCTTTTTCTAACTTTTTTATCCAACTAATATCAAATTTTCCTTTTAGAAATATTGCCCCATCTTTTTTAAAACTATCTATTTCAGTTTCATTTAAAATATTACTCATTTGCCAGCAGAATTTGCTACATAGAAAGATACAATATCAATTTCCTCTTTTGTTAAAATACCTTCTCCATAAGCTGGCATGACCCCCAGTCCATGAGTAACCATTTCTTTTACTAATTCCTCTGTAAGAGTTACTGTATCTAAATTTGGACCAATATTAGCATCTGAACCTGCTGCTTTTAGTGTGTGACAACCGGCACACCCAGCTGTCTCATTAAAAATTTCAAGTCCTTTAACCATTTTAGCATCATCTGCTAGTAGTTTTTGAATATTTAAAATGAATATAAATAAAACAATTAATAAAAATTTACCAATTTTCATTAACAGATTTTAAAACTTTTTTTAATATTATACTACAGTAATATTTACGCTATGGTCTTTCCAGCCGTTATGAGCATAACCTCTTCTATTTTCCATTCTTAACTCTGGTTGTTTATCTCGACCATTGGATGCCAAGCTTGCAATATTATGTATTCCTGAAGCTAAAGTAGTCTCAAGCACAAACTGTCTCCACGCATATTTTCCAAGGTCAGGACCAATGAATTTTGCTCTCTTCCAGCTTTTTCCTCCATCAACAGATACTTTAACACTTCTAACTTTTCTAGTACCTCCCATTGCCACTCCAACTATCTGAACTTTTCCAGCTTTGACAGTTCCTGTTTCATCAGTAGGTCTTGTAATCCAAGATTTAACTGGCATTTCCCAACAAGAAGGATATTGAGATCCTTTCTTTCCTATTGGTGAGATTCTGTAACTAGATTTCATATATTTCACAGATGACTCTTCTGTAGTAAAAGCAACTTTTCCAAGATGCTTAACATTATTAATTCCGAAGTATCCAGGAGTAACCATTCTTAATGGTCCACCATGCGCGTTAGGTAATGGAACACCATTCATCTCCCATGCTAACATTGCATCCTGATAAACTTTTTTTGGAACTGATCTTTCTACCATTGCTTTTTTTGGATCTAAGCCAGTAGGTTCGTGATCAACTCCTGCAGATGTCATGAAAACGGCATCTCTATCAATTCCGCCGCACGCATCAACTACTTTCATTAGTGGAACTCCAGTCCACATTACGCATGCTGCAGCTCCTGTTTTCCATTGAGATCCTCTAACTTTATGTTCAAAAAAACCTCTTCCGTTTCCTGAACATTGTAAGATTGTAGCCATTGTTGTATGTCCTAATTTTTTTAATTGAGCTAATGAGAAAGTTCTTGGATTTTTTACTCCTTGAATAGAAACTTTCCAATTATTTCTATTACCAATTTGTTCGTCAGTCATGGTTGGCATATTATTTCTAATATAAACATTTCTGTTTGGTGTAATTAAACTTTCACCTATAGCACTTCTATGTGTTTCAATTCCTTTGTCTGAATGAACAATTAAAGCATCTCTATCTTTCCAGCTTATAAATTCTGGCAAACCCTTTGTACCTTCGGTATGATTTGCGTTTGCAATATTGATTGGAATAACTGAAGCCGTTGCTGCTAAACCAGCTATTGATGCTGTTCCAGCTAAAAAATTTCTTCTATTTAAATTTAATTTTTGTGTTGTTTTTTTCACTTATGCCTCCAAGTTAACTAGTATCGTTCTAATGTAAGGAGACGTTATCAAAAAAAATAAAGTTGAAAAATAAAAAAAGGAAAATATTTTCAATTAGCAGTTTTACAATTTTAAGTTGTATAAAAAGATAATTATCTTTATTTTATTAATAATTTTAAATTTAATAATTAATTTTTCTAGTATAGATTTATTTTATGCAGCATCATCTTCAAGATAGTTTTGGGAGAACATTTCCTTACATAAGAATGTCAATTACCGATGTTTGTAATTTTAAATGTGGTTATTGTTTACCAAATGGCTACCAGGTTGATAAAAGCGATAATAGAAAATTTCTTCATTTGGATGAAATTAAACGTCTTGCAAAATGTTTTTCTGAATTAGGAGTTTCTAAAATTAGAATTACTGGTGGAGAGCCAACAGTAAGAAAAGATTTTTTTGATATCATTAAAGTTTTAAAAATTGAAACAGGAATAAAAAAAGTTGTAATTACAACAAATGGCTACCACTTAGATAAGAAAGCAAAATTATTAGTAGATAGTGGTTTAAACGGGATAAACATAAGTATAGATAGCCTAGACCGTGAAACTTTTAAAAACATTACTGGACATGATAGATTGCCAGAAATTTTAGAAGGAATAAAAAATTTACAAGATTTAGGATTTGAAAATATTAAAATTAATGCAGTTCTTTTAAATGGCGTTAACTCGTCTGAAAAAGATTTTGATAAATGGTCAAATTTTATTAGAGATAATAAAATAGATTTTAGATTTATAGAATTAATGCAAACTGGTGATAATTTAGATTATTTTAAAAAATACCATGTTCCATCTAAAATATTTAAGAGTTATTTAACTGAAAATAAATGGATTTATCAAACATTAGGAAAAGATGCTGGTCCTTCATTAAATTATATAAACCCTGATTATAAAGGTAAGTTTGGAATAATTGCACCATACTCAAAAGATTTTTGTAAAACTTGTAATCGCTTAAGGATTACATCTAGAGGAGATTTAAGACTTTGTTTGTTTGGAAATACCGGAATAAGTGTTAGGCATCTATTGCAAAAAGATGATCAACTTAGTGAATTAAAAGATTTAATATTAGGACAGATGCGATTTAAAAAAGAGTCCCACTATTTAGAACTTGGAGATACAGGTTCGACAAAAAATTTATCTAAAACTGGTGGATAATGAAAAATTTAAAAATAATAAATCAAAAAGAATTGAAAGATTGGGCAAAAGAAATTTTTCAAAAAAATACTTTTAATATGGTTGATGTTTCATCTAAGAAAGAAACATTTCGTAGAGCTTTAGCATCAGGAAAAATTTATGTTGGTAAAGAGGTTTTTAATCTGATTAAAAATAAAAAAATGCCCAAAGGTGATCCTCTAACTTTAGCTGAGGTATCAGCAGTATTAGGTGTTAAAAAAACAAGTGAATTAATTCCTTTGTGCCACCCACTTCCTATTGATCACACAGCAACAAAAATTATTATGAATGAAGTTGATAATTCTTTAGAAGTTTTTTGTGTGGTTTCTGCTATTGCTAAAACTGGAGTTGAAATGGAAGCAATTATGGGTGTTAATGCTGCATTAATAACTATTTATGATTTAAGTAAAATAGTCAACCCACATCTTAAAATTGATAACGTAAAATTACTAATTAAAGAAGGTGGAAAAAGTGGAGTATGGACCAATCCAGACGGTTTACCCAAGTTCCTGGAAAATATTTTTTAATTATGAAAATTAAGCTAGAACTATTTGGTGCAAGTAGAGACTTAAGTAATAAAGATTTTTTAGAGCTTAATCTTAAAAACAAAAGTTCAATAAAAGATCTAAGGGAAAAAATAATTAATTATGTAGACCAAAAGTTTAAAGGAAATGAAAATCTAAGAAAAATAATTGAAACTTCTGCATTTTGTTCTGAAGATAATAATATTATTTCTGAAAATTATCAGATTGATAAAGATCAAAAAATTGGAATTATTCCACCTATTGGAGGAGGTTAATGCTTCACACAAAAATAGTAGATCTTTCAAAAGAAAAAATTAAACCAGAAAATGCTGAAGAATTTATTGCTTCTTCCAAATTTGGTGCTTCAATAGTATTTTATGGAACAGTAAGAGAGAATAATGAAAATAAAAAAGTCACTGGAATTACCTATGATAGCCATGATGATCTAGTAATTAAAAGCTTTAAAGAAATTTACAATGAAGCAGATCAAAAACTAAATATTAAAGAAAAGTCTGTATATATTGAGCATGTTAAAGGTTATGTAGGCCTTGGTGAAATAAGTATTATAATTGCTGTTGCTTGTCCACATAGATCCGAGGCATATGATTTATCAAGATACATCATTGAAGAAATAAAAAAAAGATCTCCAATTTGGAAGAAAGAACACTATGAAAATAAAGAAAGTGAATGGTTAAAAGGAAATCCTATTCAAGCTAATTAAAATCTTTTTTTAAATCAAAATCTTTAAAAACTTTACTTGAATTTACATTGATAAAGTTTGTCCTATTTTTTAATCTTTTTACTATAAATTTTGCACCATATTCACCTTTTATTTTTTTAAATTTTTTAGTTAGCGAAATATCAAAACCTATTGGATTGCCTATCTTATTTTTAAACTTTAAAACATAAACTAAAAACTTTTTTAATTTAATTGAATTGTAAATTTTATTAATATCCGATACTTTGATAAATGGCATATCCGACTGGACAACAATAAATCCTTTGTCATTCCTTGCTACTTTTTTTAATCCAACTTTTATTGAGGATGCCATGCCTTTTCTATAATCTTTATTATAGATAAAAATATTTTTTTTATTCTTCAAAATTATTTTTTTGACTTTTTTATGTTGATGACCAAGGACTATAATAACTTTTTTTACTTTACTTTTGTGTAATACTTTTAATGAATGATTAATTAAAGGTGTCTTTTTATATCTCTTAACTAGTTTATTTTCGGATTTAAGTCTTTTTGATTGACCTGCCGCAAGAAAAATTGCTTTAATCATTATTTGTTATAAGTTTCAGAAACCAGTTGAGCAATAATTGATAAAGCTATCTCAGGTGCTGATCTACCTCCTAATTTAATTCCTATTGGTCCATGAATTGAATTAATTTGATCATCACTAAAACCAGCTTCTTTTAATCTTTGACATCTATTCTCATGAGTTTTTTTACTTCCAAGTGCTCCAATATAATAAAATTTTTTATTTAAAGCATGTTGTAATGCTGGATCGTCAATTTTTGGGTCGTGTGTTAATGCAATTAAAGCTGAATTTTCATTAGTTTCAATTTCTTTAAATGCTTCTTCTGGCCATTTATTAATAATTTTAATATCTGGAAATCTTTGTTCCGATGCAAAATAACCACGTGGATCAATAATAGAAATTTCAAAGTTTAAGCTTTTTGCAAAATCTACTAGATATTGAGCTATATGAACTGCACCTACAATGATAACTTTTATAGGTCTAATATATGTTTCTACAAATATTTCGGTATTTTCTATAACTCCATTTTTTTTTAATTTAAAAAAGCTTTCTATCTGATCTTTATGATTTTCAAAATTTTTACTTAGTTTTTTTCCTTTTTCAAATATCTCACTGTTACCGTCCTTTAAATTTGTAACAATAGCAAATTCAGCTTTAGAATTTTTTTTTTCGATTATTTCTTTAAGAATATTTATTTTCATTAGTTCACTTGTTCAAGATAAACTGCTATTTCTCCACCACAGGCCAGTCCTACTTCCCAAGCACTTTCGTTTGAAACTTTAAATTCAATTTTTTTACATGGTTTATTATCTTTAATTAAACCCATACATTCTCTAACAACTGCTGATTCAACACATCCGCCTGAGACGGATCCCGAGAAATCACCTTTTTCATTTACGATCATTCTGCTACCGACTTGTCTTGGTGAAGAGCCCCAAGTTTGAATAACTGTAGCAAGAACTACTTTTTGATTTGCTTTTAACCAATCGCTTGCTTCTTCTAGAATTTTTTCATCAAATGAGTTTTTCATTTGATATTAAGTTAATACCGTTAGATTAAATTAGCAAGCTTCAACAGCTTTTTTTGCGAATACTCTTATCATGTTTGCTCTGTATTCTGCTGATGCATGAATGTCTGAATTCATGCCTGATGATGAAATTTTAACATTATCAATAACTGATGAAGAAAAATTTTTTGACAGTGCTTTTGCCAAGTCTTTATCATTATAAACACAAGATTTTGCACCTGTAACAGCAACGTTAACTTCTCCTTTATGTTTTGCAACATAAACTCCAACAACGGCATATCTCGATGCTGGGTTTGGATATTTTTGATAATTTGATTTTTCTGGTATTGAAAATTCTATTGCTTCTATAATTTCTCCACTTTTTAAAGCAGTTTCGAACATTCCTTTAAAAAATTTTTCTGCTTCAATCTTTCTGCTGTTAGTATGTATAACTGCGTTTAGAGCAATACATGCAGATGGATAATCTGCTGAAGGATCATTGTTTGCAATAGATCCTCCTATCGTTCCTCTATTTCTAACCTGAGGGTCACCTATTCCTTCAGCTAAAGCGGCTAAAGATGGAATTGCTTTTTTTACATCTTTTGAATTAGCAACTTCAACATGTTTTGTAGTTGCTCCAATTTTTAAAGTTTTACTACTAGCTTTAATTCCTGATAAGCTTTTAATGTTTTTTATATTAATAATATCTTTATATGTTGCTAGACCTAATTTAATTGAAGGAATGGTAGTCATACCTCCGGCCAAAAAAGCAGAGTTTGATGAAGCCAACTTTGAAGCTTCTTTAACATCTTTTGCTGAATGATAATTGAATGTTTTCATATTTTCTCCTTAAGCTGCTTCCGAATTTCTTTTTTTATTTTTGTTACATGCTTTCCAAACTTTTTCTGCAGTTGCTGGCATTGAAATTTCTGTTCCAATAGCATTCATTACAGCATTCATCACCGCTGGTGGAGCTGCAATGGCTCCAGCTTCTCCACAACCCTTGGTTCCAAGTGGGTTTGATGTTGCTGGCGTGCAAGTAAATCCTAAATTGAACTCAGGAAAATTATCGGCTCTAGGCATTGTATAATCCATATAAGATGCTGTAATTAATTGACCTGATTCATCGTAATGACAATTTTCATAGAGAGCTTGTCCAATACCTTGTGCTAAACCTCCATGCACTTGGCCTTCAACTACTAAAGGATTTATTATTGTACCAAAATCATCAACAGCTGTGTATTTTACCAATTTTGTTTCCCCAGTATCTGGATCTACTTCTACTTCACAAATGTGAGAGCCAGCTGGGAAAGAAAAGTTAACTGGGTCAAAAAATGAAGTTTCCTTTAACCCTGGTTCATCTCCTTCAGGAAGAGGAGATTTTACTTCACCATAAGTTCCAGGCAAGTAACATGCAAAAGCTACTTCGCCTATAGTTTTCTTTTTATTTGATTTTGCGACTACAAATTCTCCATTACTAAATTCAATATCATCTACACTCGCTTCAAGCATTTTTGCTGCAACTCTCTTACCTTTTGCTATTATTTTATCACAAGCTTTAACAATTGCAGTTCCACCTACTGTTAAAGATCTTGATCCATAAGTTCCATATCCAAAAGGACCTTTGTCTGTATCCCCGTGAGCAATTTCTATATTTTCTATTGGAACTCCTAGTTGATCAGCGGCTATTTGAGCAAATGTAGTATCGTGTCCTTGTCCATGACTATGTGATCCTGTAAATACAGTAACATTTCCAGTTGGATTAAATCTTACTTCAGCAGATTCCCATAAACCAATTCCACATCCTAACATCATGACAACAGGTGATGGGGCTATACCGCAAGCTTCAAAATACGAACATAAACCTATTCCTCTTAGTTTGCCTTTAGAAGCAGACTCTCTTTTTCTTTTTTCAAATCCTTTATAATCAGCTATTTCCATTGCTTTATTCAAACCACCAACATAATCACCGGAGTCTACTGAATGAACTAAAGTTTGTTGAAATGGAAACTGAGTTGGAAAATTTTTCATACGAATTTCTGCAGGATCCATCCCTAGTTCCCTAGCTGCCTTTTCTACAAGAGTTTCGATTGTGTATGTTGCTTCAGGTCTTCCTGCTCCTCTATATGCATCAACTGGCGCGGTATTTGTATAAACAGCTTTTACATTAGAATAAGCTGCTGGCATTTTATAAACTCCTGTTGCGCATGGACCGAACAAATAAGTTGGTGTAACAGTTCCAAATACTGAAGCATATGCTCCTAGATTTGCTATAGTTTCGTTTTTAAATCCTAAAAATGTTCCATCATTTTTAACTGCAAGTTCTGCATGTGTAACATGATCTCTTCCATGACAATCTGATAAAAACGATTCAGTTCTGTCAGCAACCCATTTTACTGGTCTTTCAATTTTTTTTGCAGCCCAACTGCAAACAACTTCTTCAGCATATGGATAGATTTTTGAACCAAATCCTCCTCCTACATCAGGTGCTATAACTCTTAATTTATTTTCAGGTGCCACACCATTAAATGCAGAAATAATTATTCTGGCTAAGTGTGGATTTTGACTTGTTGTATATAAAGTTATTTCTTCCGTTGATGGATTGTAATCTGCATTAGCAGCTCTTGGTTCCATCGCATTTGGAATTAATCTATTGTTAACCAAATCAATTTTTATAATTTTATCTGCTTTATCAAATGCTTCTTTAACTTTTGCTCTATCTCCCAAAAGCCAATCGAAACACATATTTTTTGGAATATCTTTGTAAATTTGATCTGAACTCATAGCATCTTTCGTGCTGACTACAGCTTTTAATATTTTATAATCTACTTTAACTAATTCAGCTGCATTTCTTGCTTCATCAAGCGTCTCTGCGATAACAACTGCAACATGGTCTCCCACATAATTAACTGTGTCGCTTGCTAATGGAGGATGAGGAGGAACTTTCATATCTGATCCATCTTCACTTTTAATTCTCCAACCTGCTATCAGTCCTCCTATTTTATCATTAACTATGTCTGCTCCAGTAAGTATTGAAACTACACCTGGAGATTTTAAAGCTTTAGAAGTATCAACTTTTTTTATTTGTGCTCTTGCATGCGGTGATCGTACAAAATATGCAAATGTTTGATGAACAAAATTTACATCTGCAGTGTATCTTCCTCTTCCAGTTAAAAGTTTTTTATCTTCCTTTCTTTCAACTCTTGATCCTACTAAACTCGCCATAATCTTTATCCTCTCTACATTTTTGATGCTGCTTCTTTAACTGCCGCAACAATGTTTTGATAACCTGTACACCTACAAATATTACCCTCTAGCCAATCTCTTATTTCTGTATCGCTTGGTTTTTTATTATTTTGCAAAAGATCTATCGCACTCATAACCATACCTGGGGTGCAAAAACCACACTGAAGTCCATGAAGTTTTTTGAAAGCTTCTTGCATTGGATGCATTTTTCCATTTTGGGCAATACCTTCAATTGTTGTGATTTTAGACCCGTTTAAATCTGCTGCGAATGCTGTGCAGCTTTTAATAGACTTTCCATCTACATGAACCACACATGCTCCACATTGACTTGTATCACATCCAACGTGAGTTCCTGTTAGATTTAAAATTTCCCTTAAAAAAACAGATAAAAGAGTATGATCTGGCACCTCTTTAGTAATTTTTTTCCCGTTTACTTCTAAACTTATCTTGCTCATTTCCGCACCTTTTCACAAAAAAGTTACAAACTTCTATTGTTATTTAAACATAATAAAAAAAAATGATCAAATGATTATAAAAGAGATTTTCTAGTGCAGCGCGAACTAAATTATCAAATATACTGCTATTCCTAATAAAATTAATGTTGATGTAATGATAATAATATTTTTGTTTAATTTTTTATTATCTTTTGCATTTTCACTTATAGGTTTAACTTCTGTTTCACGTGAAATTTTTTCATTTGTAATTAATTCTGAAAAATTTTTAAAAAAAATATCAGCCATCTTTTTTGCTGTCATGTCAATTAAACGAGATCCAACCTGGGCAATTTTTCCACCAACATTTACTTCAACCTCATACGAAAGCTTTGTACCTTCCTCAGAATCTTCTAATTTAACTTTAGCTTCTCCTGAAGCAAATCCAACTGGTGAATTACCAGATCCTTCTATCACGTAACTATGGGGTGCATTAATTTCTTTTAATTTAATATCACCAGTGAAACTTGCATTAAACGGACCAATTTTATTTGTTGCTGTGGCTGTAAAATCAGCATCAGAATTTTTTTTAAAATCTTCACATCCAGGAATAGATTTTTGCAATATATCGGGGTTATTTAGAGCTTCCCAAACTTTTTGTTTTTCTAGTTTTATTTGATATGATCCGGTGAGTTTCATGATATTTACAAAACTTTAACATAAATAAAAATGGATGATAATACAAAAAAAGAATTACAGTCTGCGGCTTTTGAAAGGTTAATTAAACATCTGCGTGAAAGAAAAGATGTTCAAAATATCGACCTTATGAATCTAGCTGGATTTTGCAGAAATTGTTTATCAAAATGGTATAGGGAAGAAGCTAGTAAAAAAGGCATAGATATTTCTGATCCAGATGCAAGAAAGCACGTTTATGGAATGTCATATACAGAATGGAAAGAAAAATATCAAAAATAAAAAATTTTTCTTTCTAAATGATTAAATT
>CACCZY010000021.1 GCA_902550635.1 uncultured Pelagibacteraceae bacterium | reverse complement strand
TTATTTTTAGAAATTAAGTCTTCGAGCTCAGTATAATCATTATTTAATTTTTTTATTTGATCTTCTTGATTTTTTTTATAATCATAAACCAAAGTTTTTAATTCTTTAAATTTATTAGTTATCTTTTCAATTTCGTTTTTCTTTTCAAATATCTTTTTTTTTGTATCATAATATTCGTCCATTACTTTAATTGAGGTAATTAATAAAAGTCGATTTTCTCCAATATTGCCTAGGGTTGATCTTAGTTCTTCAAATTTAATATTTAAATTACTTGCCAATTCTTCTAAATGCTCTTCCTGGCCATCTTCACAAGATAGCAAATATTCTTTTCCATTAAATTTAATGTTTACATTTGCCATTTATCTATTTCACCCATCAAACTATCAGTTTCTTGGTTTAATTCATCAATCTTTTCTGAAATTTCCTTTTCTTTCTTTAACTTGAAAAAGTTGGATTTATCAATATCGTTAAATTTTTCTTTTAATTCCTTGTATTCCTCTTCTAATTTTTGGAATTTAGTTTCTAGATCTTTCTTTTCAATCTCTAATTGATTTTTTTGACTCACTAAATCATCAAAATGATCTTTATCGTATGATTTAGATAAATTGAAAGATTTTAATCTTTTTAAAACAACATTTAATTTTTCTGCTTTTTCAATATAAGTTTTCATATATATATCTATATTATTAAATTGAATCATCTGAGTCTACATAGGATCAAATTTGACCATAAAATATAAAGATTTATCTAATGCCATCAGGTTTTTATCCATAGATGCTGTGGAAAAAGCAAAATCAGGACACCCTGGTTTGCCTATGGGTATGGCTGATGTTGTAACAGTTTTATTTAAAAATTTTTTAAATTTTAACCCAAAAAATCCTAGTTGGCTAAATAGAGATAGATTTGTTTTATCAGCAGGGCACGGTTCGATGTTGTTGTACTCTTCATTATATTTGTCTGGTTATAAAAGTATAAGTTTAAAAGATATTCAAAATTTTAGACAATTAAATTCTATATGTGCTGGTCACCCAGAATATGAAAAAAATTCTGGCATTGAAACTACAACAGGGCCTTTGGGTCAAGGAATTTCTAATGCCGTAGGTTTTGCAATTGCAGAAGAAATTTTAAGAAGCAGATATGGTAAAAAAATGTTCAATCACAAAACATATGTTCTTTCCGGAGATGGATGTCTAATGGAAGGAATTAGTCACGAAGCATTAAGCCTAGCGGGTCATTTAAAGCTAAAAAATTTAATTTTATTGTTTGATAATAACTCAATATCTATAGACGGACCTACAAGTTTAACAGTCTCTGACGATTTTGAAAAAAGATTTCAAAGTTATGGATGGAATTATATTTCAATTAATGGCCATAATGAAAAACAAATCTTTAAATCTTTAAGAAAAGCTCAAAAGTCAAAAAAACCTACTATCATATCTTGTAAGACTAAAATTGGTTATGGATCACCAAATAAAGCTGGCACCGCATCTGCACACGGTAGTCCTTTAGGAGATAAAGAAGTAAAATTAGTAAGAAAAAAGTTAAATTGGAGTCATAAACCATTTTTTATTCCAAAAGATATTTTAAATGAGTGGAGAGAGATTGGAAAAAAAGGGGAAAAAATAGAAAATAAGTGGAAAAAAATAAATAAAAACAAAATAAAAAATTTTTATAAACAAATTAACTTAGGTAATTTAATTACTAAAGAAAAAGAAAAATTCATAAAAAATCAAACGGCAATCGCAACAAGAAAATCTTCAGAAAAATTTTTAGAAATACTTGATTTAAAAAATTTAATTGGTGGTTCTGCAGATTTAACTGGATCAAATAATACAAAAACTATAAATCATAAAATAATCAAACCTGGTAATTTTAAAGGTAATTATATCCATTATGGAGTAAGAGAACATGCTATGAGTGGTGTAATGAACGGGATTGCTCTTCATAGTAATCTAGTTCCATATGGAGGAACTTTTTTAATATTTAGTGACTATTGCAAACCTTCTATCCGTTTATCTGCTTTGATGAAGCAAAAAGTAATATATGTATTTAGTCATGACTCTATTGGACTTGGAGAAGATGGACCAACACATCAACCAATAGAACATCTTGTATCTTTAAGATCAATTCCTAATTTAAAAGTTTTTAGACCAGCCGATACAGTTGAAACATTTGAATGTTGGCAGTTGGCTTTGGAAGCAAAAGATTTTCCAAGCGCAATAGCTTTAACAAGACAGAAAGTTAATCCCGTCAGATTAGCACACGAAAAAATGAATAAATGCTCAAAAGGAGCTTACGAAATTATGAGAACTAATAAAAATATAAATTTTACAATTCTATCAAGTGGATCTGAAGTTAGTCTTGCAATAGAAGTTAGTCATAAATTAGCCACAGAAAATATTTATTCAAAAGTTATATCTATGCCATGTCATGAATTATTTGATATTCAAAATTCATCTTATAAAAATGAAATATTAAATGAAACAAATAATATAGTTTCTATAGAAGCATCTGTTACGGATTATTGGAAAAAATACGTGGGTGAAAAAGGAATAGCAATTGGTATTAATGAATTTGGAAAAAGCGCTCCTTATTTAAAACTTTACGAAAATTATAAAATAACAGTTGAAGATATTATTAAAAAAATAAAAAAGGATTTTAATGACAATTAAAGTGGGAATAAATGGTCTTGGAAGAATAGGAAGAATGGTATTAAAATCTTTGATAGAAAAAAAATCAAATAAAATTGAAATTAAGCATATTAACAATAGGGCAAATCTAGAAGTTATAAGTTCATTACTAAAATATGATTCTGTTCATGGTAAATATAATTTTAAAGTTAAACATGATTATAAAAATTTATTTTTAAATGGAAAAAAAATTACATATTCTCAACATACTGAATTGACAAAAATAAATTGGAAAAAATATAAGGTAGACTATGTCCTGGAATGTACTGGAAAATTTAATTCTAAAAATAAACTAATAGCTCATTTAAAAAATGGAGCAAAAAAAGTAATTGTTTCAGCTCCTTGTAAAAAATCCGACAAAACAATTGTTTATGGAGTTAATGAAAAAAGTTTGAACAAAAAAGATAGAATTATTTCAGCAGCCTCTTGTACTACAAACTGTCTAGCCCCAGTAGCAAATATAATAAATAATAATTTTAAAATAGAAAAAGGTTTTATGACGACAATTCATGCATTTACAAGTGATCAAAGAATTTTAGACAATTCTCATAAAGATCCTAGAAGAGCACGATCAGCAATACAATCTATTGTTCCAACTTCGACTGGCGCATCAAAATCGATTGAAGAAATTATACCCGATCTAAAAGGAAAGCTAGAAGGCATTGCAATGAGAGTGCCTGTGCCTAATGTCTCATTAATTGAATTCATTTTTTGTACTAATAAAAATTTAACTATTGATAAAATAAATGACTGTTTAATAAAATCATCGAAAAAAGATTTAAAAGGAATTTTAGAAGTCACAGCTGAAAAACTTGTTTCAATAGATTTCAATCATAATTCAAATTCAGCTATTGTAGATTTATCTCTTACAAAGGTTGTTGGAAAAACAATGGGTAAAATTTCTGCTTGGTATGACAACGAGTGGGGTTTTTCTAATAGAATGTGCGATTTAGTTAAATATATTCATAAAAAAACTTAATGAAGTTGATTCAAAAAGATCATGCTGATCTTAATCAAAAAATTTTATTACTAAGACTAGATCTAAATGTACCAATAAAAAATGGGAATATAACAGACTTTAATAGAATAGATAAAACATTGCCAACTATTAAGTTTTTACTAAAAAAAAAAGCTAAAATTATATTAATTGCACACGTTGGTAGACCCATGGGGAAGAAAAATTCAAAATTTTCACTAAAACCTATATCTAAAAGCCTATCAACTAAATTGTCCGAAAATGTAAGATTAATTGATGAAAATATCTTTAAAATTAAAAAGAATGATATTTTTAAAAAAAATGAAAAAATTGTTATGTTTGAAAACATAAGATTTTATAAAGAAGAAGAGCAAAATGATTTATTTTTTTCTAAACACTTAGCAAGTCTAGGTGACCTTTATGTAAATGAAGCTTTTTCTTGTTCACATAGAGATCATGCTTCAGTTTCACAAATAACTAGATATATTAAGTCTTATGCTGGAATTAACTTAGCTTTAGAGTTAGAAGCTCTAAAAAAAATTACATCTGAAATTACAAATCCAATAACATGCATAATTGGAGGATCAAAAATATCAACAAAAATAAAAATAATCAGAAATCTAATTACTAAATTCAATAACATAATAATTGTAGGGGCTATGGCCAATAATATTATTAAATTTAAGGGTCATGAAATAGGCAAATCTTTATATGAAAAAAATTGTGATGAAATTATTGAAGAAATTTTTATTTTGGGTAAAAAAAACAATTGTAATATAGTGTTTCCAGAAGACGTATCTGTAGGAAAAAACTATAAAGATTCATCTCAAAATAAAGACATTAATAAAATAGCCAAAGACGATCTAATTTTAGATATTGGATCTAAAACTATTAGAAAAATTATTAATTTAATAAAAAATTCAAAAACCATATTGTGGAATGGGCCGGCTGGTTATTTTGAAAATGACAATTTTGCAACTGGAAGTTTTGAGTTAGCAAAAGAAATATCTGCCCAAACAAAATCGGGAAATATTTTTTCAGTAATTGGTGGTGGAGATACAGTCTCAGTAATAAATAAATTAAAACTTTTTAACGATTTTAATTTTGTTTCAACTGCAGGTGGAGCATTTTTAGAATACCTTGAAGGAAAAGATTTACCTGGTATAAAATCTTTAAATTATAATGAGTGAATTAAATAGAATAGCTTTAAAAATTATCTCATCTGGAAAAGGTATTTTGGCTGCAGACGAAAGCAATGGAACAATGACCAAAAGACTTGAAGCTGTAAATGTCGAATCTAATGAAGAGAACAGATTAAAATTTAGAAAAATTTTATTCACATCAAAAAATATGGCAGATTGTATAGGCGGAGTAATATTGTATGATGAAACCATCAGACAAACATTTGAAGATAAACCAATTCCTGAAATAATTAGCCAAACAGGAGCTATCACTGGAATTAAAGTGGATACAGGAGCTAAAAAACTTGCAAAATCTGAAGATGAAAAAATTACCGAAGGACTAGACGGTCTTAGAGAAAGATTAAAAAATTATTATGATCTTGGAGCTAGATTTACTAAATGGAGAGCTGTATATTTAATATCAGATCAATTTCCTAGCAAACTTGCTATTGATACTAATGCTCATGCTCTTGCTAGATATTCTGCTTTAGTTCAAGAGGCAGGAATGGTGCCTATCGTTGAACCAGAAGTTTTGATGGATGGCAAACATTCAATAGAGGATTGTTTTAACAAAACTTCAGAAGTAATAAAAAAATGCTTTGATGCATTAATCTTTCAAAAAATAGATCTCAAAGGTGTAATTTTAAAACCAAATATGATTTTGCCAGGTTCAAATTCTAATAAGAAATATTCAAGCGAAGAAATTGCAAATCTTACATTGAAATGTCTAATAAATAGTGTTCCTAGTGAAGTTCCTGGTATTGCATTTCTCTCAGGTGGACAAACTGAAACTGAAGCAACTAAAAATTTAGATACTATTAATAAATTAAATAAATCAAATTTTATTATGACTTATTCATATGGTAGAGCTTTGCAACAAAGTGCTTTGAAACACTGGTCCAAAAATACAGATGACGCTGAAGGAACACAAAATATATTTAACCATAGAGCAAAAATGTGCAGTTTAGCAGCATTAGGAAAATGGACTGAGCAAATTGAAAAAGCTTAGCAATAATAAAAAATTTATATATCTTATATCACCTAATTCTATTAATAATATTAAAAAATTTTTAAAAAATTTAGAGTTAGTTTTAAAAACCAAAAAAATAATTTTTTTTCAGCTAAGGTTAAAAAAAGAAAATAAAAAAAAAATTATTTACATTGGAAATAAAATTAAAAAAATATGTAAAAAATATAAAGTTATCTTTATCGTTAATGATAATCCTAATTTTGCAAAAACAATAGATGCTGATGGTTGTCACTTGGGACAGAAAGATACAGATATAATTAAAGCTAAAAAAATATTAAAAAAAAAAATTATTGGAATTACTTGCCACAATTCAAAAAAATTAGTTTATAAAGCAATTCAAAATAAAGCGGATTACATTGCGATAGGAGCTTTTTTTAAATCATCTACAAAAAATACCAATTATAAAGCTACATACTCTCTACTTAAATTTGTTAAAAAAATAACAAAAATACCAATTGTAGCTATTGGCGGCATTAATAATAAAAATTATAAAAAACTTTTATTGAATAAAGCAAACTTTTTAGCTATCTCAGGTTACATTTGGAATAATAAAAAATTTAAACCTGAAGAGGCAATTAAAAAATTTAGATGAAAATATCTGGAAATGAAATTAAACCTGGAATGCTATTGGAACACAAAAATGATTTGTGGGAAGTGCTAAAAACACAACACGTAAAACCTGGCAAAGGTGGGGCTTTCAATCAAGTTGAAATGAAAAGTTTAAACAAACAAACTAAATTAAATGAAAGGTTTAGATCAAGCGATACAGTTGAAAGAGCAAATTTAGATGAAATTAAATTAAATTATTTATATGAGGACGAAAGATGCTATTATTTTATGAATCAAAAAACATTTGAACAAACGGAAGTTTCAAAAAATCTTCTTGGAGAAAAAGGAAAACTATTAAGTGAAAATTTAGAAGTAATTATAAATTTTTATAATGAAAAACCTATTTCTGTGGAGCTTCCCAAACAAATTAATTGTAAAATAAAAACTACCGATGCTTCAATAAAAGGTCAGACAGTTTCTTCTTCATATAAACCAGCGATATTAGAAAATAATTTAAATGTTCAGGTTCCACCATTTATTGAAACAGGAGATGAAATAATTATAGATTCAAGAAATTTAGAGTATGTAAAAAAAGTATAAAAAAATGCAAACTATATCTCCCATTCTCAATATTATGATAAAAGCTTGTGAAAAAGCTTCAAAAATTTTGAAAAGAGATTATGGAGAAATTGAAAATCTTCAAGTATCATTAAAAGGACCTGGGGATTTTGTAACAAGTTCTGATAAAAAATGTGAAAAAATAATTATTCAAGAATTATTAAAAGCAAAAAAAGATTATTCATTAATCACTGAAGAAAGTGGAATATTAAAAAATAAAGATAAAGATAATATTTGGATTGTAGATCCAATTGATGGAACAACAAACTTTATGCATAGTATACCTCATTTTGCAATATCATTGGCTCTAAAATCAAAAAATGAAATTATTGCTGGAGTTATTTATGACCCAATAAAGGACGAAATTTTTTATGGAGAGAAAAATAGTGGAGCATATTTAAACAATCACCGAATAAGAGTATCTAAAAGAAAAAATATAAACCAAAGTCTTTTTGCTTCTGGAGATAAAAATTTAAGCCAATACAATAATATTAATATAAGAAAATCTGGAAGCGCTGCTCTTGATCTTGCATATGTTGCATGCGGTAGATATGAAGGATATTTTCAAAAAAATTTATCTATTTGGGACATTGCTGCAGGTTTGATTATTTTAAAAGAGGCCGGAGGAATAATAAGTGAATTAAATATCAATAATCAGACCAATTTAAAAATTATTGCATCAAATCCTTATATTAATGAAAATTTGTTAAATATATTAAGTAAGTTTTAATTGTTTTATATTTTTCTTTTGCTATAAATCCTCACTTATGAAAAAAAAAATACACCCAGACTATCACAAAATTAAAGTAGAAATGACTGACGGTTCCCAATTCGAAACAAATTCAACTTGGGGTAAAGAAGGAGATGTATTGAAATTAGAAATTGATCCTTTATCTCATTCTGCCTGGACAGGTGGAAAACAAAAAATATTGGACAAAGGTAGAGTAAGTAAATTTAATAAAAAATTCAAAAATTTTAGATCTGAAAACAAATAGTTAAATGTCTAATGCACCTTTAATGCCAATGGCGACAGCAGTTTGGTTAGTTGAAAATACAACACTAACTTTTAAACAAATAGCAAATTTTTGTAATATACATGAAGTAGAAGTTCAAGGAATAGCTGATGGTGAAGTGGCTAAAGGTATAGTGGGCTATAACCCAATAATATCTGGTCAATTAACCAAAGAAGAAATTGAACTTTCTTCTAAAGATCATTCAAGATCTTTAAATTTAACTAAACAAGATATTGAAATATCAAATTCTGATAGCAAAATAAAAAAAAAATATGTACCTTTATCAAAAAGGCAAGATAAACCCGATTCAGCTTTATGGTTAATTAAAAACCATTCAAAATTAAAAGACTCTCAAATTGCAAAACTGATTGGAATTACAAAAAATTCTGTAGTTGCGATAAGGAATAAAAGTTACTGGAATTTTAATAATCTTAATTCAAAAGATCCTGTTGCAATAGGATTATTTAACCAATCAGATTTACAAAAAGAATTGGATAAAGCAGATAGAAGAATAAAAAGAGAGAAAAAACTAAAGGAAAAAAATTTAATTTAATGGACATAAATTCAATAAAATGTTAGTTAACACTTTTTAATTTAGGGGGATTTATTAAAATAGAAGTAAAAGATAATAATGTTGAGCAAGCTTTAAGAGTTCTTAAAAGAAAACTTCAAAAAGATGGCTTCTTTAAGGTTATAAAATTAAAAGATACTTATGAAAAGCCATCTGAAAAGAAAAAAAGAATAAAACAAGAAAACATTAAAAGAGCAAAAAAACTCCAGAAATTAAGAAATAGAATTTAGAACCAGGACGCGGGGTGGAGCAGTCTGGTAGCTCGCAAGGCTCATAACCTTGAGGTCGGCGGTTCAAATCCGTCCCCCGCAACCAATTTTAATAACAAATTAAAGATTTTTAATTATTTCCTCGGTCATTTTTTTTGCATCTGCAAAAAGCATTAATGTATTCTCTCTATAAAATAGATCATTATCTATACCTGCATAACCTGGGGAAAGACTTCTTTTTACAAACAAAACTGATTTTGATTTTTCAACATCTAAAATTGGCATACCATAAATTGGACTTTGTGGATCTGATTTGGCAACAGGGTTAGTAACATCATTTGCTCCAATTACATAAGCTACATCACAATTTGCAAAATCATTATTTATTTCTTCTAATTCAAATACTTCATCATATGGCACGTTTGCTTCAGCTAATAATACATTCATATGTCCAGGCATTCTACCAGCAACAGGATGGATTGCATAAGTAACTTTAACTCCATTTTTTTTTAAAGCATCTACCATTTCTCTTAATGCATGTTGAGCTTGTGCAACAGCCATTCCATATCCAGGAACTATTATTACTGATGATGCATTTTTCATTAGAAATGCTGCATCGTCTGCATTTCCGCTTTTTACAGGTTTTTGTTCTTTAGACTTGTTTGAAGAAGATTGATCTACTGCGCCCCATCCACCAAGTATTACATTAAAAAATGAACGATTCATTCCTTTACACATAATGTAAGATAATATTGCACCTGATGAACCAACTAATGCGCCTGTAATTATTAAAGCAGTATTTTCTAAAGTAAAACCAATTCCAGCTGCTGCCCAACCTGAATAAGAATTTAGCATTGAAATTACCACAGGCATATCTGCTCCACCTATTGGAATAATTAATAATACACCTAGTAAAAATGAAAATATAATTATCATCCAAAACCAAGTCTCAACTTGAGTTTTACATAAATAAAAGATTAGACCTAATAAAACTAAACCTAGTGCCAAATTTAAATAGTGTTGACCAAAAAAAGTTATAGGAGATCCTGACATTATTCCTCTCAACTTTAGAAAAGCAATAACAGATCCTGTAAAAGTTATAGCTCCAATTGCAGCCCCTAAAGACATTTCTATCAAACTTGCTATTTTAATATTTCCCGATGAACCTAAATTAAATACTTCAGGATTTAAAAAAGCTGATATTGCAACAAAAACAGCTGCTAAACCAACCAAACTGTGAAAACCAGCTACAAGTTCTGGCATTGCAGTCATTGGTATTTTAAATGCAATAAATGCGCCTATTGATCCACCAATAAGCATTAAAATCAATAAATATAAAAATCCTGTTGAAAAGTTACCAACGGAAAAAATAGTAACACTGATTGCTATCGCCATTCCAATTATTCCAAATAGATTACCTTGCCTTGAAGTTTCTGGAGATGAAAGTCCTCTAAGAGCTAAAATAAATAACACTCCTGAAATAAGATAGAATATTGCTAGTAGATTGGATGATATCATTTTTTATCTTTTGTTTTCTTTTTATACATAGACAACATTCTTTGGGTAACTAAGAAACCTCCAAAAATATTAACAGCAGCTAGAACTATAGCTAAAAATCCAAAAATATTTGCAGTGTCGAATATATTTCCATTTTTTCCAGCTAAAGCTGCTATAATTGCTCCCACAATGATTACTGAAGAAATTGCATTTGTTACTGACATTAGAGGTGTATGTAAAGATGGTGTAACACTCCATACAACATAATATCCTATAAAAATAGAAAGTATAAAAATACTAAGTCTAAAAATAAACGGGTCTATTTCCATAAATTTATCTTATTATTGTTTTAGCAATAATTTCATCCTCTAAATTAATATTAATTTTCTTATTTTTTTTATCATATAAATTTGAAACAAAATTAAATACATTTTTTGAGTAAAGGCTTGATGATGAAGTTGGTAATTTGTTTAAAATATTTCTTTCACCAATTATTTTAACACCATTTTTTTCAACTATCTTATCTGTCTCGGTAAACTGAACATTTCCTCCTTGAACAGCCGCCAAATCATATATTACCGATCCTGGTTGCATATTTTTTAACATATCCTCTTTAATAATTAAGGGAGCTTTTTTTCCCGGTATTAATGCTGTGCAAATTACAATATCAATTTTTTTAAGTGTTTCACTTAGTAACTCTTCTTGTTTTTTTTTAAATTCTTCAGATGTTTCTTTTGCATATCCTCCTTCTGTTTCTAAATTTTCAGATCCTTCTACAGTTAAAAACTTTCCACCCAAACTTTCTACTTGCTCCTTTGAAGCCATTCTTACATCTGTGGCAAATACAATTGCTCCCATTCTCTTTGCAGTAGCTATTGCCTGTAGACCCGCGACTCCAGCTCCAACAACTAACACTTTTGCTGCTGGAATAGTTCCTGCTGCTGTCATCATCATTGGTATAGCTTTTTCAAAAATTGAAAATGATTCTATTACAGCCTTATATCCAGCTAAATTTGCTTGAGAAGAAAGTATATCCATAGACTGTGCTCTTGTTATTCTAGGCAACAGTTCCAATGAGAATAAGTTAATTTTTTTTTTTACCAATTCATCAAGTTTATTTTTATTATCATATGGACTTAAAACACCAATAAAAATTTGATTGGATTTTAAAAAATGGTTTCTATTTTCATCTAATAAACTCATTTGAATAATAATATCAGCATTTTCTATTAATTTCTTATCATCGTTTATGAATTTAACTCCAAGTTCATTGTATTCTTTTTCTTCAAAACCCAAATGCTTTCCATAATTAAAACTTAATTGAACTTCAAATCCTAAATTAATATATTTTTTTGCAATCTCTGGAGTTATTGCAATTCTTTTTTCTATCTCTTTATTCTCTGATACAGATCCAATTATCATAAAATAAAAAATTTTACTTTTGTCTTGCTTTGAATTTAGGATTTTTTTTATTAATTATATAAACTCTACCTCTTCTTCTAACAAGTTTAGAATTTAAATCTCTTTTTTTTAATGACTTTAATGAACTAGCTATTTTCATAAGATTTTTATGCCTGGCAACGACCTACTCTCCCGTGTCTTAAGACAAAGTACCATCGGCGCTGAAGGGCTTGACTTCCGAGTTCGGAATGGGATCGGGTATTACACCTTCGCAAAAATCACCAGGCAGAAACGATATAATGCAAAATAACCTAAAAGTAAACTTTAATTACTTGATTATTTTTTTAAAAAAAGTGTAAACATTTCAGATAATATTAAAAATCCATCTTTAATTGCATTTACCTTTTTTTTTCCACCAATTCTTGCTCTCTCATGCGAAGGTATGTCTATGAATTTTAAATTTGCTTTTTTGGCTTTAATAGGTAGTTCAACACAAAATCTAAAATCTGAAGATGTTATTTCTAATTTTTCAAAAGATTTTTTCTTTCCTATGACATAAGTATAAAGTATATCAGATAAATTTAAATTAAACATTATGTTGCCTAAAAAAGAAAAAACTTTGTTTCCAATAAAAGTTACTAATGTATCGTCATCACTGCCCCCACCCGGTTTCTTATAACGTGTTCCGAATACGAAATCTTTATCATGACATTTTTCTAACATTTCTTTAATATATTTAGGGTCCATTGATCCATCAGCATTAATGATGCACCAATATTCAGTTTTACAATTTTGAATTCCTTCTATTAATGCATTTCCATAACCATTTTTTTTTTGCTTATATAATTCAACTTCATTAAAATTTTTAATTGAGTTTATTGTTTCATTATCATCAAACTGTAAAACAATCATTTTTTCGCAATTTAAAAATTTAAGCTCGTTTAGAAAAACTGGAAGAGATTCAGATTCT
>CACCZY010000020.1 GCA_902550635.1 uncultured Pelagibacteraceae bacterium | reverse complement strand
TAATAATTTTAAATCAAACACCTTTTTATGGAGAGTCGGGAGGTCAAATAGGTGATACTGGAATTATAGTATCTGGTGATTTTAAATTTAAAGTAAGCGATGTACAAAAAAAACTTGGAGATCTATTTGTTCATTATGGAAAAGTTGAAAATGGATCAATTAAATTAAACGATACCGTAGAAATGAAAATAGATATTGAAAGAAGAGAAAATATAAGAGCATATCATTCAGCTACACACCTTCTGCATGAGTCTCTAAGAAGAGTCCTGGGAACCCATGTAATTCAGAAAGGTTCTTTAGTAGCCCCAGATAGATTAAGATTTGATTTTAGTCATATGAAGCCAATTTCAAATGAAGAAATAGATAAAATTGAAAAATTTGTTAATGGAATGGTCAATACCAAATCGGAAGTAAAAACAAGATTAATGACCCCTAAAGAAGCTGTAGATAATGGTGCTTTAGCTCTATTTGGTGAAAAATATGGAGAAGAAGTTCGAGTTCTCTCGATGGGTGATGAAAAAAATAAATATTTTTCTACAGAGCTTTGTGGAGGAACTCACGTTAGAAATACTGCCGATATAGGTAAATTCAAAATTATTAGTCAATCTTCTATAGCAGCAGGAATTAGGAGAGTTGAAGCTCTTAGAGATAAACAGTTGGAAGAGTATTTAACGCAGAAAGAAAAATTATCGGATTTATCAATTCAAAAAGATGAAGAAATTATCAAAAAACTTTCTGAACAAATTATTAAGTTAGGGGGCAAACCCAATTTAGATAACGATAACCAAAAAAATTTAATAAAAGATCTGAATAAACAATTTGATCAACTTTCTGTTAAAAAAATCTTAAGCGATAAGTCTAAAAATATTGTTAAAGATGAAACAATAAAAGATGTTAAAGTAAGATTTCAGAAAGTAATTGATCTTCCTACAAAAGATTTAAGAAATTTAGTAGATAAAGGAAAAAAGGAAATATCAGATGGAATAGTAGTTATATTTGCAATTCAAGATGAAAAAATTGGATTAGCTGTTGGTATTACTGAAAAGCTAACAAGCAAATATGATGCAGTAAAATTTGTTAAAATTGGTTCTGATATAATAGGTGGAAAGGGCGGTGGTGGAAGACAAGATTTTGCCCAGGCTGGCGGTATATTAAAAGATAAGATTGATGAAGCTTTTGATAAAATCAAATCTTTAATTTAATTTATTTTTTAATTTTCCATCAATTTCATTTAAAAATTGATTAGTTGTTAAATGTTTTGTTGATGAGCCTATTAAAATTGCTAAATCTTTTGTCATCAATCCATCTTCTACTGTTTGTATACAAACTTTTTCAAGAGTGTTTATAAATTTTTTCAAATTTTCATTATTATCTAATTTGGCTCTGTGATATAAGCCTCTTGTCCAAGCAAATATAGATGCAATAGGATTTGTTGAAGTTTCTTCGCCTTTTTGATGCAATCTGTAATGTCTTGTTACAGTGCCATGTGCAGCTTCAGACTCTATAGTGTTTCCATCAGGAGTCATTAAAACACTTGTCATAAGTCCAAGAGATCCAAACCCTTGAGCTATAGTGTCCGACTGTACATCTCCATCATAATTTTTACATGCCCAAATATAATTTCCATTCCATTTCATGGCACAAGCAACCATATCGTCTATGAGTCTATGCTCATAAGTAATTTTTCTTTCTTTAAATTGTTCTTTAAATTCTTTTTCATAAATTTCTTCAAATAGGTCTTTAAATCTTCCATCGTATTTTTTTAAAATTGTATTTTTTGTAGAAAGATATACTGGCCATCCTCTATTAAGACCATGGTTCATACAAGCTCTTGCAAAATCTTTAATTGATTGATCTAAATTATACATTGATAATGCAACACCTGGTCCAGGAAAATTGAATACTTCAAATTCTTTTTTTTCTTTTTCATCTTCAGACGTCCATTTAATTTCCAATTTGCCTTTTCCAGGTACTTTGAAATCTGTAGCTCTATATTGATCTCCAAAAGCATGTCTTGCTATACAAATTGGGTTAGTCCAGCCAGGAACTAATTTTGGAATATTTTTACATATTATTGGTTCTCTAAAAACGGTTCCACCTAAAATATTTCTAATAGTACCATTTGGAGATCTCCACATTTTTTTTAAATTAAATTCTTTTACTCTTTCTTCATCAGGTGTAATAGTTGCACATTTAATTCCAACACCGTTTTTTTTTATTGCGTTTGCACAATCAATTGTTATTTGATCACTCGTCTTATCACGGCTTTTTATTCCTAAATCGTAATATTCAATTTTTAAGTCTAAGTAAGGAAGTATAAGTTTATTTTTTATGAACTCCCAGATTACACGAGTCATTTCATCGCCATCAAGCTCTACAATTGAATTTTTTACCTTAATTTTGCTCATATTTAGATATATCTTAATAATTGAATTTAGCTATTTTATATACATATTAATGCAAAATTAGCAAATTAGAGAATATTTATGTTTGATAAGATTTTTCCAAAGATCCATAATGAAGGGTATAGATTTATTGTTATTTTTTGTGTTTCTACAATTATTCTTTACTTTATAAATGGCTTTTTGGGATTTATAGGTTTAGTTTTAACAATATGGTGTTACTATTTTTTTAGAGATCCAGAAAGAATATCAATCCAAGATGACAATTATTTAACAAGTCCAGCCGATGGAGTGGTTTTGAATGTTGAAGATACAAAAGGACCAAGTGAACTTGGGCTTGAAAATAAAAAATTTAAGAAAGTTAGTATATTTATGAATGTATTTGATTGTCATGTTAATAGATCGCCGTGCAAAGGAAAAATTGAAGAAATTTTTTATAAACCAGGGAAATTTATAAATGCATCATTTGACAAATCTAGCGAAGAAAATGAAAGAAATTATTATAAAATAAAAAGTACAAGCGGGGAAGAAATAATAGTTGTTCAAATAGCAGGATTAAATGCAAGAAGAATAGTAGCGGAAGTATCAAAAGATGAAGAGATTGATCAAGGCGAAAGAATAGGAATGATTAGATTTGGGAGTAGAGCTGATTTGTACTTTGAAAATTACCAACCTTTAGTCAAAGCAGATCAAAAAACTATTGCTGGAGAAACACTGATTGCAAAAAAATAAAATGGAAAAACCTCACAAAAATTTTAAACTTGTAACCGAAAAAAGAGCAAGAGTAATTTTGCCAAATATTCTTACATTAGTTGGCGTATGTATTGGTTTAAGTTCAATTAAATTTGCATTTGATAAAAAATTTGAAATAGCAATTATCGCAATTATTACAGCGGCAATTATAGACGGTCTAGATGGACGTATTGCTAGACTATTAAAGAGCACATCTAAAGTAGGTAAAGAATTAGATTCTCTGACTGATGTTATTAGTTTTGGTGTTGCTCCCGCTTTTATAATGTATTTTTGGTCACTTAATACACTTGGAAGAGTAGGTTGGTTAATATGTTTAGCATATGTAGTTTGTGTTGCTTTAAGGTTGGCAAGGTTTAATGTTAATTCGGAGTCAGAACCTTCGTGGAAAGATAATTTCTTTGAAGGTATACCATCGCCCGCTGGAGGAGTGCTAGTTTTAACTCCTTTAGTATTTAGTCTAAGTGATTTTAAATTTTTAGAAGTAAATTATAATTTAATTGTACCAAGTTTTTTTGTTATTATTTCGATTTTATTAATAAGCAAAATCCCAAGTTACTCATTTAAAAAAATTGTTGTACCAAGAAGACTAACTATCTTTTTGCTATTAGGTGTTATTATGTATTTCGGCATACTGTTAATATATACATTTAATGCAATAGTAATCTCCGCATTGATTTATTTGTTAATGATACCTTTGAGTTATTTTCATTTTAATCAACTAAATAAAAGTTCTAAAAAGCTTTCTACTTTAGTTGATGACGATGAAGATGTTTTATAAATGAAAAAAAATGTAATCATTTCTTTAGCTGATTCAAATTATTTTGATTTATTAAAAGAATTAATTGAGTCTATTAAAAGTTTTAAAGAAAGTAAAAACACGGCTATTTGTATTTTAGACGCTGGTTTAACAGAAGATCAAAAAAATATTTTAAAAGAGAAAGTAGATGAAATTAAAAGTGCTGAATGGGATATTGAAGTTTCTGCGTTTAAAACAAAAGGTAAGGAATGGCTTAAAAGTCAAGTATCAAGAGCATTCTTACCAAATTACTTTCCAAATTACGAAAAATATCTTTGGATAGATTGTGATGCTTGGGTTCATGATTGGAATGCAGTAGAATTATATTTTAAAGCCTGTGAAAGTAATAAATTAGGTATTACTCAAACAATAGGGCCAGGTTATAAAATTATGTCAAAAGTTAATTGGTTGTTTGGGAAATTTGCAATTATAAAATCTCAAAATTTCAAGCATGCAATGAGTTCAAAAATTGGCATTGAAAAAGCGAGAAAGTTAGCTTTCTCTCCTCATATAAATATAGGTGTTTTTTCTTTAGAAAAAAATTCACCAATATGGGATGTGTGGCAAAAAAATTTAAACCAGACTTTAAAATCAGGAAAAATATTTGGATCAGAAGGTTTAGCTATTAATATGAGTGTTTATATTGATGAAGTAGAAACTGAATTTTTACCACTAAATTGTAATTGGATTGCAAGCAACCTTCTTCCTAAATTTGATGAAATTAATCAAACTTTTGTTGAGCCCTTTTTACCAAATTACAAAATTGGTATTATGCACTTGGCCGCAGGTATTTGGAAAGACAATCAAGACATGAGAATGAATAGAGATTTAAAAGTGGAACTTGATACACTTGAAGGTAAAAAAATTTTAAAAAGTTTAAGACATATTAGTTAATTGAAAAAAAATAAAATTTCAAAAAACTGGATCAATAAACAAAAAAACGACATTTTTGTAAAACAATCAAAACTTGAAGGTTATAAGTCTAGAGCAGTTTATAAACTTAAAGAGATTAATGAAAAATTTAAAATTTTAAAAAACGGAATGTCTGTTATTGATCTAGGCGCCGCACCTGGAAGTTGGTCACAATACTTAAGTAAGAATATTAAAAATGCAAAATTATTAGCTATTGATTTAACTGATATTGAAGAAATAGAAGGAGTAAAAATTATAACTGGTGATTTTACTGAAGGAGCCAGTAAGAAAAAAATACATGAATATTTTGGAAGAAAAATAGATGTTGTTGTTTCAGACATGGCTAAAAATACCACTGGAAATAAAAATTTGGACTCAATTAATACTGGTGAACTTTGCATAGATGCTTTATTATTTTCAAAAACTATTCTTCACCCAAAAGGCGTGTTTATTTCAAAAATATTTATGGGTTCGACTTTCGAAGAAATCATTGATTCAGCAAAAGATATTTTTAAAGAGGTTAATATTTATAAGCCTTCTGCTAGCAGAAAAGACTCAAAAGAAAACTATATTATTTGTAAGTTTTTAAAATAGTCTAATTTTTTTTTTTGAATAAACGTGATACATAATATTAATGAAATTAAAAAAAAAAATTACATTTATTAGTATTTTATATTTAGTTGCTTTTTTTTTCTTTAGTGCAGCAAACTCAAAAGAAAATTTTTTTGAAGCAGCTAAAGAATTGTATGAAAATAAAAAATACGAAAAATCAAAATTTTTATTTCAAAGAAATATAGTTTTTAACCCAAAGCATGCAAAATCCTACCTTTACTTAGCTAAAATTTATTTAGAGGAAGAAAATGAGGAAAAAGAAGAGAAAAATTTGAATACATCACTTTTGCTAGATCCTGATGATGAAGAGGCAATATATATGCTTATAAATATTAAACTAAAAAAATCTAACTTTTCAAAAGTAAAAGAATTAACTGAAAAATTTGAAGTCGTTTGTTCACTATTATGCAATAAAACTTCATCGATCAAGACAAGACTGAATGAAATAGAGGCTAAAGATAAGTCTTAATTAAGTTATTTTATAATATGAATAATAAATTTAAAAAAATTATTTTAAAAAAAAATAAACAGAAAATTTTATGTTTAACTTCTTATTCCAAAAATATTGCTGAGATTTTAGATCGATTTGTAGATATAATTTTGGTTGGAGATTCATTGGGCTCTGTTCTTTATAATTATAATTCTACAAGAAAAGTTTCGCTTAGAAATATGATTGAACATTCTAAAAGTGTAAGAATGGGTATAAGAAAAAGTCTAATGGTAGTAGATATGCCATTTCAAACTTATAGAACTAAAAATGAAGCACTATCTAATGCAAAAAAATTAATGAAAATTACAAAATGTGATGCTGTGAAACTCGAAGGAGGAAAAAAAATTATAAATATTGTTGATTATTTAATTAAGAATAAAATCCCAGTGATGGGACACATTGGAATACTTCCACAAAGTGTGAAGGGAAAATTTAGGTTTAAAGGAAAAAATAAATCAGACAAAAAAAAATTAATTAGTGATGCAAAACTATTAGAAGAAAGAGGAGTTTTTTCAATTGTATTAGAATGTATCGAAAGTTCGACATCAATGGCAATTACTAAAAGTTTAAAAATACCAACCATTGGAATTGGCTCATCATCAAATTGCGACGGCCAAGTTTTAGTAACTGATGATATGATAGGATTAAATCCTAATTCTTTTCGTTTTGTAAAAAAATATGGAAATGTAAAAAAACATATAGAAAGTTCTGTAAAAAAATTTCGTAGCGATGTTTTAAAAAAAAGATTTCCAGCTAAGAAATATAGTTTTGTTAATTAAAAAAAACCCTAGCAAAAAAGTTTGCTAGGGTTTTTAAGATTTTTTATCTTTGTTTTTTAGTCTTAAATTTTCCGCCTTTGATTTCTTTTTCTAAGAAAGAACCAAAAGCTTCACCAACATCTGTAAACTCTACACCAGTTGCGCCTTCATAGTTAATAGCTTTACCTTTAGCTAATAAGTCTAAAGCTTTCTTTAACTCACCTGGATAAATTTTCTTACCAGGAGCATTTGCAACAGACATTACATTTTGTTGTATTGTAGATCTGTCAGCTTTTCCACCAGCTTGCATTGCAAGAGTGATTAATGCTGCAGCATCATAAGACTCACCAGTGTAAGGACCAGAAGAGTCTATACCGGCAGCTTTTGCAACTTTAGTAAACACTCCAGCACCTTTTCCAGTTGAACCAGGTAATGATCCAAATGATTTATTTAAAGATTTTCCAAATGCATCAGTTAGAGAGTCCCCAATCATTCCATCTGATAAGATGAAAGTATCGAAAGCTCCAGAGTCCAAAGAACCTTGGATAATTCCTTTACCACCTTGATCGAGATAACCAATTACAGCAACTGCATCACCACCAGCGGAAGCTAGTGTTGCAACTTCAGCTGCATAATCAGCTTTACCATCTTCGTGTGCGGCTACAGTTGTAACTTTAATACCATGATTTTTCACAGCAGCAGCATAAACATCTGCCAAACCTTTTCCGTAGTCGTTGTTTGTATAAGTAATTGCTACGCTCTTAATTTTTCTATCTTTTGTAATATCAGCTAAAATTTGACCACCTCTAGCATCTGATGGAGCAGTTCTAAAGAAATAACCATTATCTTTAAGATCTGTTAATCCAGGAGATGTTGCGGATGGAGAAATCATAACTACTCCGTTTGGTACAGCAACATTTGTTGCAATCGCACCAGTAACACCTGAACAGTCAGCACCCATGATAGCAACTACGCCACCTGATACTAAGCCTTCAGCTGCAGAAGTAGCAGCAGCAGAGTCAACACAAGTTGAATCAGCTCTTTCTACTGATATACTTTTTCCTCCAAGTAACGATCCAGAGTCTGAAGCTTCTTTAAAAGCTAGCTCGGCAGACGCTGCCATTGCAGGAGTTAGAGATTCAATAGGACCAGTAAATCCTAAAATGATTCCCATTTTAATATCTGCTAATAAATTTGTTGATATTGTCGAAACAAATAAAAAAGCAGCTAAAACTATTTTTCTCATATTTTTCCCTTAGTTGTTAACAATTTATAAAGATCAAATTAAATCTTATTAGTTTAAATTTTCAATAAGTAATTTTAACTTTTTTAAGAGAAAAAACTGAAATTTTGGTTGAAATCTTACAAATTTAACCCATTGTAAACGGGTCATCCATTGGTTTGTCAGAAGTATTAAACCAAGTTGTTTTTATTCTGGTATAGTCCTTTATAGACTCAATTCCAGCTTCCTTTCCATAACCACTATCTTTAATTCCTCCAAAAGGCGCGGTTGGTGAAATTAATCGATATGTGTTTACAAATGTAATCCCTGCACGTATAGCTTTTGAAACTCTTAATGCTTTATTAATATTTTTTGTATAAATTCCTGATGATAAACCATACTTGTTGTCATTCATTTTATCTATAACTTCTTCTTCTGTATTAAATTTCATTACAGATAAAATAGGACCAAATAATTCATTTTCAGAAGTAGGTAAATTATGATTTTCACATTCAATCACAGTCGGTGGAAAATAATATCCTTTATTTGACATATTATGTCTTTTGCCACCGCATCTAAGTTTACCACCTTGATCTATGGTAAGTTTGATATTTTTTTCAATAACTTCTAATTGTTTTAAACTATTTAAGGGACCCATTTGTGTATTTGTATCCATAGGGGATCCCAATTTAATTTTATTTGCTTTATTAATAATTTTTTCTAAAAAATTATCATAAATGCTATTCTGAATGTATAATCTTGAACCTGCTATACAGCTTTGTCCACTTGCGCCAAAAATTCCAGCAGTAATTCCATTTAATGCATTTTCTTGATCTGCATCTTCAAAAACAGCAACAGGACTCTTACCTCCAAGCTCTAAACTTACTTGAGATAAATTTTCTGCAGAATTTCTAATTATGTGCCTCGCAGTTTCAGGTCCACCGGTGAAAGCAACTCTTTCTACTAGATTATGTGAAGTTAAAGCTTTCCCACACGGATCTCCAAAACCAGAAATTATATTTATTGTTCCTTTAGGAATTCCAGTTTTTTCAATTAATTTTCCAAACTCAAATAAAGTTGCAGGAGCCAATTCAGACGATTTAATCACTACTGTATTTCCCATTGCTAAAGCTGGAGCTAATTTCACAGCTGTTAAAAGCATTTGTGAATTCCAAGGAATAATTGCTGCAACAACTCCAATCGGAACTCTAGTAGTTATTACTTGCATATCGGGTTTGTCGATTGGTAAAACCGTTCCTTCAACTTTATCAGCAAGACCTGCATAGTAATCATAATATTCAGCTATATAATTTGCTTGGGTTTTTGTTTCTTTAAACAATTTGCCAGTATCAATTGTTTCAATTTTTCCAAGAAGCTCTGCATTTTTTCGGAGCTGTTCTGCGATTGCTTTCAAATATTTTGCTCTTTCTTTTGGAAACAAACTTGGCCATGTTCCTTCGAAAGCTTTTTGTGCTGCTTTTACAGCTTTATCAACATCTTTTTCGCTTGCTTCTGGCACTTCCGCCCAAGGTTCATTGTTTTCTGGATTTAATGTTTGAAATGTTTTTTTACTCTCGGAGTCAACCCACTCACCATCTATAAACATTTTATATTTTTTTAATTCAGACATTTTCTATAAATTTTTTGATATTAATATTAACATCATCTGCGCATTCAATACTACAGAGATGTTTGCCATTATTTATTTCAATGTACGATGAATTAATAAGATCATTTGATAGTTTCTTTGACATTTCTGGAGTAGACCCTGGATCAATAGACCCAGTCATAACAAGAGTTTTAGTTTTTATTTTTTTTATTATTTCAGTTTCATCTTTATAATAAGCAAATAATTCATATGCCTTGATAAAATTTTTTTGATCTTCATCTTTCTTTGTTAAAATTTTCATAAATTCCTCATAAACATTTGGATTTTTTTTTATATACTCGTCTGTAAACCATCTCTTTAATGCAAGTTTAGAAATTGGCTTATTTAATTTTGCTAAATTTACTCTATCAATAACTTCTTGTCTTTGTTTTTCAGTTCTTTTGTAAGTTGTTGCAATTAGAGTTAATGAATTAAGTTTTTTTTGAAAATTTGCAGCAAAATTTAATGCGATTAAAGAACCAATAGAAAAACCTACTAAATGAAATTTATCTACATTTAAAAATTTAATTAAAAATAATAATTGATCCACGTAATCTTTCATTTTGATTTCTTCTTTATCAAAAGGTGTTTTGCCATGCCCAAGTAGGTCATATGTTATTATTGAATGATCTTTAAAATAATTAATCTGCGGAGCCCACATTTTGTGATCCAAACCTACTCCGTGAATAAAAACTATAGGTACAGTTTTATTATTTATAAAATTATAGTAATTTTGATTATTTAGGCTCAATACCCATCTCTTTCATGTCTTGATATCTATCGCCTGTTCTTGGATGGGCTCTTCCTGTTGGTGCACCACCTATAGCAACAACTATTTCATCTTCATTTGGTGCATCATGAATTGTAAATTCATGAGTTAGGTAATAAGGTCTTAGTCCAGCGTCAGTCTTATGCATCATAGGTAATGAAATTTTGGATCCTGCTGGCCCCCTTGAGTTTGTAAAACTTAAATAAGCCGTTCCTTTTACTGCATCTCTAAATATATTTCCAAATCTTAAGGTATGAATAAATGCTGATGCATGTTCTATTTCTCCATTTAATCCTACCATAGAAGCTTTTCCGTAAGCTAAAATTTTATCACCTGATCCAATTTCTTTTATAAGTTCAGGGACCAAAATATCTCCTAGCTTTGGAGCTAAATCTAATATTTCAGGTTTTAAATTTTCAACATAGCCTTTTCCAGCCCATGGATTTTGAATAACTGCAGCAACCGAAACTAATAAAACCGGTTCTTTTGCTTTTTTTCCACCTTCAATGAAAGTTTTATCAACAAACTTAACAAACTTTCTTAATTTTAATTCCATTAGCTTGCTTTTTGGATATTTGATTTTCCATTATTAATTTTTGGAATGACTTCTTCATTAAATAATTTAATACTTCTCATACAATCTTCATGTTTAACCCCTGGAAAGTTTGACCACACTTGTAAATTTTGAAGATTTAATTCTGACTGAAGTTCTTTTATTTTACCTATCACATAATCAGGTGTACCAAATAATAAATTTCTTTTATGTAAAAAATTATAATTAAGAAGATCTAACTTATTTTTTGTTTCAGGTAATTTTTCACCTGGATCCATATGATTTCCCAATCCTCTCCAGTGACACACCCATCTCATGTAATTTATAATATGTTCACCTGCAAGTTTTTCTGCTTCTTGCATTGTTTCTGCCACAAACATATCTCTAACTAAGGAAATTCCTTCACCTAAAGCAACATCTCTATTTTCAGCTTTTGCTTTTGCATCTCGATAGATTTCAAAACGTTTTTTTAAAGCTTTAACTGTTGGGATCCACATAATAGTATTCAAACCATTCGAACCTGCCCATTCTATAGATCTTTCACCATCAACTACCTGCCAGATAGGAGGATAGGGTTTTTGTAATGGTTTAGGAACGACACTAATTTTTTTTACTTCATTCGTATTAATGTCTAAAAATTCTTCGCTTGGTGGACTCATATCATGTTGCCAAATAAAATTTGGCGTAGGATAAGTATAAAATTCGCCTTTATGGCTAAAGAATTTTTCAGTCCATGCCTTTTTTATAATTGATAAAGTTTCTTCAAATAGTCTGAAATTTTTTGCTTGATCTTTAAGATCTGACTGAACGTTCATGTTTATAGCTTCTCTACCATAAACTCCTCTTCCGATTCCAAAATCAATACGTCCTTGAGACATGTGATCTAACATAGCAATGTCCTCAGCCAATCTTATTGGATTATGAAAAGTTATAACGCTACAAGCCTGGCCAATTCTAATTTGTTTTGTTCTTGCAGCCGCATCAGAACACATCAATAATGGATTTGGACAAGATTCCATTCCCTCATGGTTGAAATGATGTTCTGTATACCAAATTGAATTCCAATTATTTTGATCGCAGTAAGTTGTTATGTCTCTTGCCTCTTCTAGTATTTGTGAATAAGATTTTTTATTCCAATTTGTAGTATTACAAAAGTATCCAAACTTCATTTGCGCTCCTTAATCAAAATAATTCAAAAGGACCGATCCCACTTTCGTATGTAATTTGATAACTTACGACGAGTTATGTATCGCTTTATCTATAGATATTATTATTCTTATCTTCGATATTCAATAAATTTTTTTAAAGATTGGTTAAGGAATTTCTCATAAATTAATCCACTATTATTTATCTTAGGGCTATTTAAAAAAGATTTATTCATTTTAAAATCATATGAAGGCTCAAAAAAGAAAGGTATAGACATTCTTTTTGTTTTATTCCAAAGAACTCTATGGTTTGTGGCTTTAAATTTGCCCTTACTTAGAAACTCAAGCGCTCTTCCAGTATTTACTACTAAAGCTTTTCTATTAAAGGGAACATTGTACCATTTTTTATTTCTTCTATTTTGGACCTGTAAACCTCCTTTTTTATCTTGGTATAAAATTGTAAATATTCCACTATCTACATGGGTTTCACATCCTAAAGCAGTTCCATCATGTTTAGAAATTTCCACAGGAGTTGTTTGATTTGGATAATAATTAAATCTAAGTGTGCTAAGTGTTTTTATTCTAGAAAATACTTTGCTAGAATTATTTGTGTCTTTATTATAAAGTTTTATTATACTTTTAAATAATATTTCACCCAAATTAAATATTTCATCAAAATAATTTGATAATATTTTAATTGATCTTTTGTTTATAGATTTGTTTAGATTTAAATATTCAATATATT
>CACCZY010000019.1 GCA_902550635.1 uncultured Pelagibacteraceae bacterium | reverse complement strand
TCAGAAACAAAAAAGGTAATTAAAAAAAATATAGATGGTATATCAAAAATATCTTCAGAAAGACTTGTTGAAGAATTAAAAAAAATAATTCTTTCAAATGGTTTTATAAACCTTGTAAAAGATGATTTTTCAATTGAAATAATACAGTTAATTTTTCCACAACTAAAAAATATCAGGTTATTTAAAAATTTAGACGAACATTCAATAAATATTATGAACAAAAAAGATTTTATATTTTTAATTTCAATTATGATTATAGATGAAACTGACAATACAGATTATTTTTTATATAAATATAAATTGCCTAAAGAAGAAAAAAAAAGAATTAAATTTATACATAAATACTTTTCAAAACCTATGGACAATTATTTCTTCAATAAAGATAATTTATGGAAAGTTTACTATTTAAATAATAAAACTTACCTGGAGGATTTGATAAACTTTAAAATTTTTAAAAGCAAGAGTCAGAGTGCAAAATTTATAAATTTAAAAAAATATTTTTCAGATAAAACTTGTCCTAAATTTCCAGTAAAAGCTGAAACATTAATAAATAATTACAATTTAAAGGCAGGAAAAGATCTTGGTATAAAATTGAAGGAAATTGAAACTACTTGGTTAAATAATAATTTTCAAATATCAGATGATGAAATTGAACATATTGTAAAAAATTAGCAATATTTAACGTCGATAATTTCGAAATTTTTTATTCCAGCAGGTGTTTTAATTTCCACCAAATCTTTTTTGTTTTTTCCTATAAGTCCTTTTCCAATTGGTGATTTAAAATAAATTAATTTTTTTTTTAAATCAGCCTCATCCTTTCCTACAATTTTATAATCTATTTTTTCGTTAGTATCTAAATTTTGTAAATAAACTGTTGAACCAAAAATTACTTTACCATCATTGTTTATTTTTGTTACATCTATAACATTTGCTCTTGCAATTATATCTTCTATTTCTTGAACTCTTCCTTCATTGTGTGATTGCTGTTCCTTAGCTGCATGATATTCAGCATTTTCTTTAAGATCACCATGGGATCGTGCCTCAGCTATCGCCGCAACAATTTCTGGTCTTTTTTTTCTTTTAAAAATATTAATTCTTTTTTAAGTTTTTCCAATCCTTCAATAGTTATTGGTTCTTTTTCCATAAAATTATTTCCATTTAGCTATTGGAGGTAATGACATAAGTATAGCTTCAATATTTCCATTTGTTTTTAATCCAAATTTTGTTCCTCTATCATACAATAAATTAAATTCAACATATCTTCCTCTTTTAATGTATTGAATTTCTTTTTGTTTTTTATTCCATTTTTTTTTATTTTTTATTTTTATGATATGTGTAAATATTTTTTTAAAAGTTATTCCTACATCGCGAACAAAAGCAAAATCTCTTTCCCAATTTTCTTTTTTATAATCAAAAAATATACCACCAATACCTCTTGGTTCTTTTCTGTGAGGCAAATAGAAATATTTATCACACCAATTTTTATATTTTTTATAATAGTTTTTATTATGATTATTACAGCATTTTTTTAATTCATTGTGAAACCATGTATTAAGTTTAGTATCTTTTAAGCAAGGGGTAACATCCATACCTCCGCCAAACCAACCATGAGAGGTAAAAATATATCTTGTATTAAAATGCATTGCAGGAATATTTGGATTTTGCATGTGCATTACAACAGATATTCCTGATGCCCAAAATTTTGAGCTTTTATTTGTACCAGGCAATTGCTTTTTAAATTCTTTAGAAAATTTTCCATGAACTTCTGAAAAATTTACTCCAACTTTTTCAAAAATTTTTCCATTTTCAAGAATATGAAATTTACCACCACCTTCATCATTTTTTTTTGATCTTTTCCATTTTTTTGATTTAAATAAATTTTTTTTACCTTCAATTTTTTCAATTTCTTTACAAATTGAACTTTGCAATGATTTGAACCAGTTTTTTACTATTTTTTTTTTTTCTAAATTATTAATCATAAATAATTAGTTTGTCTTAAATTTTCACTTAAAACAATTGCAACAGATGTTGATAGATTTAAAGATCTTTTATTTTTTATCATTGGAATAAATAACTTATTCTTAATTATTTTGTGAATTTTTTGAGGTACACCCGCACTCTCTCTACCAAAAAGTATTGTATCATTTTTTTTAAATTTAAAATTAGTATATGATTTTTTTCCTTTAGTTGTCATTAAAATTACTCTCTGATCCTTTTTTGCTTTAAAAAATTCATCTGAACTTTTATAAATTTTTAATTCATTTTCACTCATATAGTCCATTACAACTCTTTTAAAACGTGGGTCGTTTAGAAGAAAACCACAGGGTTCGATAATTTCAAGTTTTGCTCCTAGACATGAACAGGTTCTTGCGATTGAACCAGTATTTTGAGGAATATCAGGCTCATAAAGAGCTATTTTTGGGACTAAATTTGGTATGTTCTGTGTCATTGTTGCTATAGAAAAATATCTATTTTTTTATAAGAAATCATATATTAAAAGAAAATTAAAATATTATTAATGTCGGAAAAAGATAAAAAAGACCCAAATAGAAGAGATTTTATTATAACTGCAACAGCAACGGTGGGTGCCGTTGGTGCAGGAGCTGCGGTCTGGCCTTTAATAGACCAAATGAATCCAGATGCATCAGTAAAAGCATTAGCAAGCACAGAAGTTGACGTTAGCAATATACAGCCAGGTCAATCAATTACAGTTTTATGGAGAGGAAAACCAGTTTTTATTAAAAGAAGAACAAACGAAGAAATAGAGAAGGCCAGGTCAGTTGATCTTAAAGAATTGAAACATCCCGAGAAAGATGAAGAACGAGCAAAAAATCCTGAATGGTTAGTGATGCTAGGAATTTGTACGCATCTTGGATGTGTACCTTTAGGAGATAAGGGAGATTATAATGGTTGGTTTTGTCCATGCCATGGATCACATTATGATACATCGGGTAGAATTAGAAAAGGTCCCGCTCCAACCAATCTTGAAGTTCCAAAATACGAATTTGTAAATAGTAATACAATAAAGATCGGATAATAAATGAGCGAACATCAATACGAACCAAAATCGAAAATTGGAAAATGGTTCAATGATAGATTGCCGATGCTTACATTGGCAGATCACCTAAGAAGTTATCCTACTCCTAAAAACTTAAATTATTGGTGGACTTTTGGTGGTATTTTAACTTTTTGTTTAATTACGCAAATAATCACTGGAGTTATACTTGGGATGCATTATATCGCTCATGCAGAACTAGCATTTGAGAGCGTAGAACATATCATGAGAGATGTAAATTATGGTTGGTTAATAAGATATGTTCATGCAAACGGCGCATCAATGTTTTTTTTAGCAGTTTATATTCACATTTTCAGAGCATTATATTACGGATCTTATAAAGCCCCAAGAGAAGTAATTTGGATTATAGGAATGATAATTTATTTTTTAATGATGATGACAGCATTTATGGGGTATGTTCTTCCATGGGGACAAATGAGCTTTTGGGGGGCAACTGTAATTACCAATTTATTTAGCGCTATACCTTTTTTTGGAGAAAGTATTACTAACTGGTTATGGGGTGGTTTTGCAGTGGATAATCCAACTTTAACAAGATTTTTTAGTCTTCATTATTTGCTTCCTTTTTTAATATTTGGTTTAGTGATTTTACATATATGGGCCTTACATGTTCCAGGAAATAATAATCCGATTGGTATTGATATCAAAAAACCTTCTAATGATACTGTGCCATTCCATCCATATATAGTGATTAAAGATTTGTTTGCTCTTCTAATTTTTTTAATAATATTTGCTTTTTTTGTTTTTTATTCACCAAATATTTTGGGCCATGCGGATAATTATATCGAAGCAAATCCTTTAGTTACACCTGCTCACATAGTACCTGAGTGGTACTTGTTACCTTTTTATGCAATTTTAAGATCTGTACCAGATAAATTATTTGGAGTAATTGCTATGTTTTTAGCAATTTTTGTTCTTGTTATTTTGCCATGGCTAGATACTTCAAAAGTAAGGTCGGCAATATTTAGACCTCTCTATAAACAGTTTTATTGGTTCTTGGTAGCCGATGTATTAATTCTTGGTTATATGGGTGCAATGCCAGCAGAAGGGACTTATTTGTTAATAGCAAGAGTAGCCACAATATATTATTTTACTCATTTCTTAATAATTTTACCTTTACTAGGTCGAAAAGAAAAAACTATAGCAGTTCCACTGAGTATTACTGATCCTATTCTTGGGGGAATGTCCAATCAGTCAATGACCAGAAACAATCAAAAATTTAAGGATTAATTTGTGAAAATTTTTTTAAAAATTTTATTTTTTTTGATAATAATTATTTCAAATTATGGCCAAAAAGTTTTTGCCGCTGAAAATAATTCCCTATTAAAACAAGATTGGTCTTTTAAAAGTTTTTATGGAAAATTTGATAGAGCTTCGTTGCAAAGAGGCTATCAAGTATATACAGAAGTTTGTGCATCTTGTCATTCTATGAAATATTTATCATACAGAAATTTGGCAGAAGAAGGTGGACCAGAATTTTCTGAAGCGGAAGCAAAAAATATTGCTTCGCAGTTTGAGGTTATTGATGGACCCAATAGTGATGGCGAAATGTTCACAAGAGCTGCAAAACTTTCAGATAAATTTGTAAAACCTTATAGCAACGATCAAGAAGCTAAAAATGCAAATGGTGGGGCATATCCTCCTGACATGTCAGTTTTAGTTAAAGCACGAAAAGGTGGCCCTGACTATATATATTCAGTTTTATTAGGATACGAAGATCCACCAGCAGACATCAAGCTTGATGAAGGTGTGTATTTCAATAAATATATGTACGGTAACAAAATAAAAATGGCCTCACCACTATCCGACGGGATTGTAGAATATGCTGATGGAACGAAGGCAACTCAAAAACAAATGGCTAAAGATGTTGTAACTTTTTTAACGTGGGCAGCCGAACCACATCTAGAGAGTAGACACAGAGTTGGATTTAAAGTTATTATTTATTTATTAGTTCTTACTATTTTAGTTTATTTTAGCATGAAAAGAATTTGGTCACGTATTGAAACGAAAATTTAATATATCTCCATCACGAACTATATAATCTTTTCCTTCTAATCTCATTTTTCCATTTTGTTTAGAACTAACCCAGCCATTATTTTGAATGAAGTCATTGTATGAAATAGTTTCAGATCTTATAAATCCTTTTTCAAAATCGCTATGGATAATTCCGGCTGCTTTTGGAGCAAAACAATTTTTAGGCATTGTCCATGCACGCGACTCTTTAGGACCAGAAGTAAAAAAAGTTTCTAGTTGGAGCTTTTTATAAGCTTTTTTTATAAGTAAATCTAACCCGGTTTCTGTAACTTTAAACATTTCCATATATTTTTTTTTTTCTTCATTTTGTACTTGGTTTATTTGGTTTTCAATATCAGCTGAAATAATAATTGTATTTTCACCTCCAAATTTTTTAATAAATAAATTTGTGTGAGAATTTCCATTTTTTATACTTTCTTCATCAACATTGCATACATATAATTTTGGCTTTAAACTTAATAATCCAATCATTTTAATTTCTTCAGCATCAAATTTCTCGTTAACTAAATTTAAATCTTTGTTTTCGTTTATTAGTTTTAATGCCATTTCTAAAATTTCTTGTTGATTATTTTCAAGGTTTTTTTTGTTATTTTTAGATAGTCTCTTTTGAATTGATTCTAAGTCGGCAAGCATCATTTCAGTTTCAATTATCTCTAAATCTCTTATAGGATCAATTGATTTATTTACATTTTGAATTTTTTCAGATTCAAAACATCTAATCATATGAACTATTGTATCCACCTCTCTTATGTGGGATAAAAATTTATTTCCTAAACCTTCACCTTTTGAAGCACCTTTGACGAGACCTGCAATGTCTACAAATGTTACAGTTGTATATATTTTTTTTTCAGATTTAGAAATTTCAGATAATTTGTCCAGTCTTTCATCTTTAAGAGGCACTATTCCAATATTAGGATCAATAGTACAAAAAGGAAAATTTTCTGCTTGAGCTTTGTTTGAATTTGTAAGAGCATTAAACAAAGTTGATTTACCAACATTTGGCAAACCTACGATTCCGCATTTTAAGCTCATTTATTATTTATTGTACTTGAAAACAATTCTAATTTTTTGTCTAAAAGAATTTGAATACTATTAAGTATATTTTTAGTTATTATTTCTATTTGTTCTTTTTCTTCATCATTAAAGTCATTCAATACATGATCAGAAACTGGGATTTTACCGTTTGGTCTACCTATACCTATACGAATTCTTGAATATTCTTTACCTATAAATTTATCTAAAGATGCAATTCCATTGTGACCAGCAGCAGAACCACCAAATTTTGCTTTAACTTTACCTAAATTAATATCTAGGTCATCATGGAACACAAACACATCTTCTGCATTAATTTTAAAATACTCAATTAGTTCTCTTATACAAATTCCAGAATTATTCATAAAAGTTAAAGGCTTAATTGCATATATTTTTTTATCTCCAATTTTTCCCGTAGTAAGCAATCCTTTGAATTTTGGTTTTTGCTTTGATAATTGGAATTTTTTATTTATTGCATCAATAATTTTAAAACCAATGTTATGCCTATTATTTTCGTTATCTGGTGTTGGGTTGCCGAGACCTACAAATAGAATCATTATTTTTTGAAATATTTAAATTAGAGTCAATTAATTATTTTTTATCTGAGGATTGTTTTGCTTTTCCTTCATCTTTTTTTTCTGCTTTGCTTTCCGTTGGTGCTGATTTTTGATCTTTAGATTCCGCACCTTCTGCCGTTTTTTCACCTTCAGCAGCAGTTGCTTCAGTTCCAGCCTCTCCTTCGGCTCCTTCGGCTCCTTCTGTTCCTTCAGCTGGTTTTTCAGGCTCTTTTATAATTGTAGGAGCCGCTACAGTTGCAATTACAAAGTCTCTTCCTTGTATTGTAGGAACCACTTTTTCTGGAAGTTTAATTGAAGAAATTTTTATACTAGTTCCTATATCCAGACCATCTAAATCAACAACTAATTCCGTTGGAATATTTTCTGTCGGACATTTAAGTTCAACTTTTCTTCTTACAATGTTGAGAACTCCACCTCTTTTAATTCCAGTAGATTTTTCAGAATTAATAAATTTTACAGGTATTTCTAAAATTATTTTAGCTCCTTTTACAATTCTTAAAAAATCTATATGAATTGGTTCATCAGTAGTAGCATGATAACTAATATCTCTTGGCAATACTTCCAAGTCTTTTCCTTCTATTTTAATTTTAATTATGTTTGATAAAAAGTTTTCTTTCTCTAAAAGTACTTTGATTTGTTTTTTTGAAAGACTAATTTTTTTATTTTCTTCAGTTCCACCATAAATTATTCCCGGAACCATGCCTTCAGTTCTAATTTTATTAATGTCGCCTTTGGTTTTAGTTGATCTATTAGTAGCTTCAATTGAATTCATAAAAGTTTGAATATTTAACTGATGTTTTAAAATAAAACAAGTATTATTTGAATAAATCAGATACCGATGTAGAATTAGAAATTCTTTTTATAGCTTCTGCCAGTAAATTGGATATGGTTAATACCTCAATATTCTTAGCTTTTTTTATCTTGTTAGAGTTATCAATTGTATCTGTAATAACTAATTTTTTTATTTTAGACTTCTTAATTCTATCAACTGCCTCACCACTTAAAACTCCATGTGTTATATAAACGTGTATTTCTTTTGCTCCCCTACTTATTAAAGCTTGGGCCGCATTAACTATTGTCCCCCCTGAATCAATTATATCATCAATAATTATACAAGTTTTACCCTTAACATTTCCAATTACATTCATTACTTGAGATTTTCCTGGAGCAGGTCTTCTTTTATCAATTATGGATATGCCAATATCTAACTTTCTTGCAAGGGCCCTTGTTCTTTCTACACCACCAACATCAGGAGCTACACAAATTAAATTTTTTTTATTTAAATTTTTTTTAACATGTCTTGCAAAAATTGGTGTTGCAAAAAGGTTATCTACTGGAATATCAAAAAAACCTTGAATTTGACCTGCATGTAAATCAACAGTTACAATTCTATCTGCTCCTGCTTTAGTTATCAAATTTGAAACTAATTTTGCTGATATAGATGTTCTAGGAGCAATTTTTCTGTCCTGTCTGGCATATCCAAAATAAGGAATAACAGCTGTAATATTTTTTGCTGAAGATCTTTTTAATGCATCAATGCATAATAGTAATTCCATTAAGTTGTCGTTAGCTGGTGCAGAACTAGACTGAATTAAGAAAATGCTATTACCTCTAATATTTTCATTTATTTCAATATAGATTTCTCCATCAGAAAATTTTCTAATACTAGAATGAACTAATTTTGTTTTTAAATGTTTTGATATTTTTTGACTAAGATTTTTATTGCTGTTTCCTGTTAAAACTTTCATTGATTAGATTAATTTATCATAATTATTGAAATATTTCTTCCGTAATCTGCATACTTGTATTTTAAAGATCTCCTTGCACTAAAAAAATCATTTTTCTTATTAAATGTATTTTTTTTTATAAGCTCTATATTTCTTACACCTTTTTTTTTAATCTGATAAGAAATAAATTGTGGAAGGTTAAAATAAATCTTTTTTTTATTAATTTTAAAGAAAATTTTATTATTTTTATTATTTTTGATAAACTTATTATAAAAATCAATTTTTACTTCATATTTACTTTGAGCGATGCAAGGGCCTATTACAACTTTTAGGTTATTTTTTTTGCTTCCATTTTTTATAAGAAAATCTAAAACTTTTTCTGTAATTCCCTTTAATGATCCTTTCCAACCGGAATGGATAGCTGAAATAATTTTTAATTTCGAATCATACACAAAAATAGGAGCACAGTCAGCTGTAAGTATACCAAGAGTAACTCTTCTGCAATTTGTAATTAGAGCATCTCCTAAAAATCTTTTTTTTCTATTTTTTAACCTTTTAGTATCATTAATTAAATGGAATTTATTACTGTGAATTTGATTTAATAAAATTAGATTTTTTTTATTGCATCTCATTTTATTACACACTTTAATTATATTTTTTATGACATTTTTTTTTTTATCAAATGATCCAAATCCACAATTTAAACTTTTATAAATTCCTTTAGAATAACCTCCTTGATTTCCAAAAAAACCATGAGAAATATTCTTAAATTTTGATAAAGATCTTGAAACAATCAAACTAGGACTCCAGAATGTTTAGTTTTGTTTTTGTTAAAAAAATAACTTTAAATAAATTACCCATTTTATTTTCATTAATTAATCTATCTAATCTATAAAATACATCTGTTTTTCCTGAGAAAGAAAGCTTTTTTGAAATTTGTTCAGCTCTGTATTTAATTCCTAAAGATGTCAAAAAGTTTTTTTGATTAGTTTTCAAAGATACTTGTAGTTTATTTTTTTTTGCAAATTTTTCAATCAAATTAAAATTTACATGATGAGTTATATCGGCCTCACCAATATTCATCAAAAAGTTGTTGGATTTATGTTTATACAAAGACTGCAATGTGTTTTTCATATTATTTTCAAAAAAACCATAGTCAATGATTAGAAGGCCACCATTTTTATTATAAATTATTTTTGATATTTTTTTTAAAATTTTAATTTCTAGCGGAGAATATTCAACAAAATTTTGATTTGAAAATAAATCAAATCCTAATTTTTTGTTTAAATTAGACATATTTGAAAGAACTTCAATAATTTCGAAATTTTTTTTATTTTTAACTTTTATCTTTGTTTCCAACCATTTATTATTTTTTCTCTTAAATTGTTTTATAGGCAAAGCATCAAAAAATTCATTAGCAATAAATAAATTATTTTTACCATTAATTTTACTTAGGCTATCTATCCATTTTATTTGTATTTTTTTAAGTTTTTTTTTCTGAATTTTTTTTAATAATTTACTATTTTCGTATATATAAAATTTACAGTTTTTTAAAATTTTTGGAAAATTTTTTAGAGATTTATAAATTTGAAATATCATTTCACCATTTCCGCCACCCATTTCAACTATATTTAAATTTTTTGGACTACCAATTTTTTTCCAAAAAATAATAATAAATATTGAAATCATTTCAGAAAAGAGAATCGAAACAGTCGGCGAAGTTATATAATCTCCCTTTGCACCAAATGGTATTTTATTTTCGTAATATCCATCCTTTTTATCATACAAAGCATAACTTAAAAATTTATCTAATGTGTAAACTTTTTTATCTAGCATTTTTTTTATTAAAATAAATGTATAATCCAAATATTAAAAATAATATGCTCAAAATTTGACCCATAGTTAAACTAAAAAATAAATATCCAATTTGTTCATCTGGTTCTCTAAAAAACTCTATTACAAATCTTGAAAAGGAATAAATAATTAAAAAAATTGCTGATATCATTCCGTGCTTTTTTAATAGTTTTTTTTTATTAATAAGATAGTTTAAAATTATAAATAAGATTAACCCTTCAAGTAATGCTTCATAAATTTGCGAAGGGTGTCTTTTTAACTGATCAACTTTAGTGTATATAACCGACCACGGCATATTAGTTACCTTCCCATATAATTCCGAGTTTATATAGTTTGCTAATCTTCCAAAAAATATTCCAATAGGAGATGCTGCAGCAATCAAGTCGGTAAAAATAAAAATATTTTTGTTTATTGATTTACTATAAAAAAATATTGCTAAAAATACTCCAATCACACCACCGTGAAAAGACATTCCTCCTTTCCACAAATATATTATTTCAATTAAATTTTTTGAGTAGTAATCAATATTGTAAAATAAAACATAACCAATTCTGCCACCAAGAATTATTCCAATTATCACGTATGAAATTAAATTATCAAATTCTTGTTTGGTTTTATTTTCCTGTATTAGAATTTTTTTACAATAAAACCAGCCAAATAGTATTCCAAAAATATATGCTAATGAATACCACCGTATTTCTAAAGAAAATAAACTAAATGCAACTGGGTCAAAATTATTAATAAACATTTCAATTATTGAATATAAGTTATATTAGTTTAAATAATCTATACATGTCAAAATCTAAAATAATATTTGATAAAATTACAAAACTATTTGAGCAAGGTTTGTTAACATATAAGGATTTATCCTCAGAAATTATTAGTATTTTAAAATCAAGAAGAGATGAAATTATATTTAGATTAAAATTAACTAGCAAAGAAGAAACAGAAATTATTCAAAAGAGAATCGACCAATTGGAAAAGAAAATAGACAATCTACAGAAAAAAAAATTAAAAAGGTAAAAAAATCTTAACTTGCAATCCTCCAAAATCAGATTTATCTAATTTAATATTTCCTCCATGAGATTTTATAATATCATTAGCAATAGACAACCCAAGACCTACACTTGATTTACTGTCACCTCTACTTTTATCTATCTTATAAAATGGTTTAAAAACATTTTCATATTCATTTACTGGTATTCCAGGTCCATCATCTTCGATAATCACTATAGTATGGCTTGAAGATTTTGATAATTTTAAATAAGTATTTTTTGCATATTTTATTGAGTTATTTATTAAGTTTTCCAAACATCTTTGTAGAAGATTAATTCTTCCATTAATCTCTACATTATCTAGTAATTCAAGTTTAATTTTGTTTTTTTCATATTTAGAAGTCACAGATTCAATTAATTTGTTTAAATTTATTTTAGATGTTTTTTCTGAAAACTGAGATTTTGTAAATTGAAGATATTCATCTAACATTTTTTCCATTTCATTTACGTCCTCCGATAGTTTTTTTGAAATTTCTTTATCTTTTATAAATGTTAATTGAAGTTTTATACGTGTTAAAGGAGTTCTTAAATCATGACTTATTCCTGAGAGCATTTCAGATCTTTGATTAAGATGTTTTAAAATTCTTTTTCTCATTTTTTCAAATTCATATCCTGCTTGTCTAATTTCTAATGCTCCAGATGGAATAAATTCTTCAACTTCTTCTCCTTTTCCAAATCTTTCAGATGCTTGTGCTAATTTTATTATAGGTCTTGTTTGGTTTTTTAAAAAAAGTATAGCAATAGTTATTAAAAGAAAAGCAGGTAATGTTATCCAAAGAGCAAACATTCTAGCTGAAGAATTAGTCACTCTTTCTTTAGGAACGTAAAACTGAAAATATCCTTTTTTATAAGCAATTTTTATATCGATTAATTTTTTGTAAGAGGTAGTATCAAACCAGTAATTTGTAAATCTAGATTTTAACTCTCGTCTTAAAGTTCTATCAATTGGACTAAACCATCTTTCGGTAATTTTTTCAGGTAATTTTTTTAATTCTATATATTTAACATCGAAGTTTAAATTTTCTTTGAAGAGTTTGTCTACTTCAAGCTTATCATTTAAATTTTTGTTATATATATCAATATAAGTTTTAATTTCCCCCAGCAAAGCTCTTGTCATTCCTTTGTTTGTTTTTATCCATAAACTATCAAAAAAAACGATTGATATAGTTAATTGTAAAATAAGTATTGGTAGCGCTACAATTAAAAGTGCTCTATAAAATAATTGTTTAGGTAAAATTTTTTTCACGATTTTATTCAATCCATAAAACATATCCAGCACCTCTTATTGTTTGTAAATACTTAGGATTTTTTGGATCAATTTCTATTTTTTTTCTTAGACGCGTAATGATCACATCTACAGATCTTTCTTTTTCCAAATCGATTATTTTTCCGATATCCTCTCTAGAGAAAGTTTCACCAGGAGAACCTATCATTTTATCTAAAATTTTTTTTTCAGAGTTATTTATTTTAAATTCTTTGTCATCTCTTATTATTTTTGATTTATTTAAATCTATTTCTATATTATCGAATTTTATTTTTCTAGTTTCTCTATTTTGTGTCTTGTTTAGAATATTTTTTATTCTTAGCAATAGCTCTTT
>CACCZY010000018.1 GCA_902550635.1 uncultured Pelagibacteraceae bacterium | reverse complement strand
GAAAGATGTTCATTAATAAAATTAATAGTTTTTTCATTTAAATAGACGTCTATAAATTTTCCTTTATTTATCACTGCTTTTTCTTCGATTAATTTTAATATTTTAAAAGCAAAAGAATCATTAGTTAAATTGATTTTCCATTTAACACTACTTTCTCTTAATCTTTGTCTGGACATTTCAAGTAATCCAAAATTACTTATTCTGCCAATTTGTATTCTAGCCCTATCTGTTCTACATCTATCTTTTAATTTTTTTTCTACTTGTCTACGATTATTAAAACTAAGCATATCTATAAAATCTATTATAATTAAACCTGAGAGATCTCTAATTTTAATTTGCCTTGCAATTTCATCAGCTGCTTCTAAATTTGTATCTAAAGCAGTACTCTCCACGTTTTTTTGTTTAATTGATTTTCCAGAATTCACATCAATAGACACCAAAGCTTCTGTAGGGTTAATCACAAGATATCCTCCAGATAAAAGTTTAACTTTTGTTTCAAAAATATCGTTTAATTTATTTTCAATATTTTCTTTAATAAATAGGGGAATTTTTTCTCTATATTTTTTTATTTTTTTAACATGTTGAGGCATCAATATTTTCATAAAATTTTTTGCCTTTAGATACCCTTCATTGCCTTCAACAATTATACTATTTGTTTGTTCATCATATATATCTCTTAAAGTTCTTTTTATTATTTCACTTTCCCTATGAATTAATGATGGTGCTAATGAATTAATAGCGCTCTCTTTTATTTTTTCCCAATTTTTAATTAGTGCATCCAGATCATTGCTAATTTCATTTTTAGTTTTATTTGCTCCAGCCGTTCTCACAATTAATCCCATTTCTTTAGGTATTATGATTTCATTTAATATAGATCTGATTTTTTTTCTCTCTCCAGGATTAAATATTTTTCTAGAAATCCCACCTCCTTTAGGAGTATTTGGCATTAATACAATATATTTTCCTGCTATTGAAATAAATGTTGTTAAAGCAGCTCCTTTAAGACCTCTTTCATCTTTTAAAACCTGTACCAGAATTACTTGGTTCGGTTTAATAACCTCTTGTATTTTGTATCTTCGTGAAGGATATCTTTTTTGCCTTTTTTCTTCTTCTGGTTTTTCAATTATTTCTTTATTAATTGGATCTTGATCAGCTAAATTTTCTTTATCTATATTTTTTTCTTCAATTTTTTCACTTTCTTTAATTAACTGTTCTCTTGCAAATTTTTCTTCTTGTTTAATTTTTTCTAAATCTGTTTGTGGAATTTGATAATAGTCTGATTGAATATCATTAAACGATAAAAAACCATGTCTTTTTCTACCAAAATCTATAAATGCAGCTTGTAAAGAAGGTTCAATTCTACTTACTTTTCCTAAATAAATATTATTTTTTATTAGGTTATTTTCTTCTGATTCATATTCGTAATCTTCAATATGACCATTGGATTTAAGTACCACTCTAGTTTCACTTGGATGCGAAGCATCAATGTATAAATTTTTATCCATAAATTTTCTTTATTTTGTTGTTTGATTTTGAAATTTTTGTTCATTTTCTTTAGAATTTTTTTTATTTATGCCATAACATTACCAAATTCAGAGATCAAATTAAACATAAATGGAAAATTTATTTAAAAAATTTTTTTATACAGCTAGTACGATTTTTCTTCTAGGTTGTATCGCGATATTGTCAATATTGTGGGTTTTTTCTAATGAATTGCCAGATTACAAATTTTTAAAAAATTATAAACCTCCAGTATCAAGCAAAGTTTACTCTGGAGCAGGAGATTTAATAAGCGATTTTTCTTCACAAAAACGAATATTTGTACCATATAATTCAATCCCAAAAGTAATTATCAATTCTTTTTTATCAGCAGAAGATAAAAATTTTTTTTCACACCCAGGAGTTGATGCAAAAGGAGTTTTTAGAGCAGTAGTTAAAAATATTTCAAATATAATTTATTCGAAAAGATTAGAAGGAGCATCAACAATTACTCAGCAAGTTGCAAAAAATTTCCTTTTATCCAATGAAGTAAGTTTTAATAGAAAATTAAAAGAAGCAATTTTAGCATTTAGAATTGAAAGAGCTTTAACTAAAGAAAGAATATTAGAATTATATTTAAATCAAATATATTTGGGAGAAGGTTCCTATGGAATTGCTTCTGCTAGTCTCGTTTATTTTGATAAATCTATTAATGAATTAAATTATTCAGAAGCAGCATTGCTTGCTGCTTTACCAAAAGCACCTAGTAAATACAACCCATATAAAAATATTAAACTTGCAAAATTTAGACGGAATTTAGTTATCAATAATCTTTATGATAACAATTATATATCAATAGATAGAAAAGTAGAATTAGAAAAAAGTAAAATTATTTTGAAAAAAAGAAAAAAAAAATTTTTTGAAGATACAAGATATTATATCGAGGATATTAGAAAATACGCAGTACAAAAATTTGGGTATGATATGGTATACAAAAAAGGTTTGAGTATTAAATCTCCAATAAATTTAGAATTACAAAAAATTGCAACAGAGTCCTTAAGGAATGGATTGGAAAATTTTGATAAAAGAAAAGGGTGGAGGGGTGCTTTAGGTAATTTCAATAAAAAAGATTGGAAAAAAAAAATAAAAAATTTTAAGATTGAAAAATCAATTGGGTGGCAAATAGCAAGAGTTGAGAAAATTGAGGATTTCTCAGTTAATATTATTACTGAAAATAATATACATGGAAAAATAATAGAAAGCGGAATTTCTTGGACAAATAAAGAAATAAAAAAAATATTTAAAGTTGGTGATATTATTTATGTTAAAAAAAAAAATAATAATCTTTTTGAATTAAAACAATTACCAAAAGTTAATGGAGCAATTACGGTTTTAGACCCATATACTGGAAGAGTATATGCAATTTCTGGTGGTTTTAGTTTTATTAAAAGTGAATTCAATAGAGTAACTCAGGCTCTTAGGCAACCAGGCTCAGCTTTTAAACCATTTATATATGCTTTAGCATTAGAAAACAATTTTTCTCCTTCTTCTATAATTCTGGATGCTCCATTAGTTTTGGATCAAGGAATTGATTTAAAAATGTGGAAACCAGAAAACTATGGAAAAAAATTTTATGGACCATCAACTTTAAGAGTTGGTTTAGAAAAATCTAGAAATTTAATGACTGTAAGAATTGCACAAAAACTAGGTTTAGAAAAAATAATTAACTTCTCTAAAAAGATTGGAATATATGAAAACCCAGATGAATTACTATCAATTTCTCTTGGATCAGCAGAAACGACATTATTAAAGTTAGCTTCTGCTTATTGCATTTTTGTTAATGGAGGAAAAAAAATTAATCCAATTCTTATAGACAGGATACAAAATGTTGAAGGTAAAACGATTTATAATACTGAAAATAGATATTGTTATGATTGTGATAAAATTTCTTTTACTGGAAGTGAAATACCAACGATAAAAGACAATTATGAACAAGTGATTTCTTCTGAAACATCATTTCAAATAACTTCAATTTTAGAAGGTGTAATAGATAGAGGAACTGGAAAAAAATTAAATGATATAAATTTAGAATTAGCTGGAAAAACTGGAACAACAAATAAAAATACAGACACATGGTTTGTGGGATATAATTCTAAATATGTAGTAGGTGTATATGTTGGACTTGATGATCCAAAAAGTCTTGGTAAGAAGGAGACAGGCTCAAGAACCGCTATGCCAATATTTAGAGATTTTATTCTTAAAGCTTCTAAAAAATACGAATCAAAACCTTTTAAAATACCTAAAAATATATCTTTGATGGTAGTTGATCTAAAAACAGGAAAAAAAGCAGATTTTGGATCAAAAAAAACTATTATAGAGGCTTTTAAAAGTGATAAAAGAAACATTGAAAATGTAAATAAACTAAAAACAAACCATTTTAACTTTTACTAATGCAAGAAGAATATACAAAAATAAAATTAGATATTGAGAAGATAAACTTTAGGATTAAGGAGTATCTTTGAAAAAAATAAAATTCAAAAAAAACTAGAAGATAATAATAAAAAAATAGCTGACCCTAATTTTTGGAAAAATAATCAAGAAGCAAAAAAAGTTTTAAAACAAAAGAAATCTCAACAAAACTTAATCGACTCATATGAAAACTCAGTAAAAAAAATAAAAGAGATAAATGAATTGTTTAGTTTAGCATTAGAAGAAAATAACAAGCAAGTTGTTGATGATTTAATAATTGGTGCAGAACATTTAAAAAAAGAAGTTAAACAAAATGAGATAAAATGTTTTTTATCTGGCGAAAGTGATATTTTGAATTGTTACATAGAAATTCACGCCGGAGCTGGTGGAACAGAAAGTCAAGATTGGGCTGAAATGTTAAGACGAATGTATTTAAAATGGTCTAACAAAAGAGAATTAAAATGTACAATTATAAGCGAGCATAGAGGAGAAGAAGCTGGAATAAAATCATCAACACTTAAAGTTATGGCTGACTATTCTTATGGCATGCTAAAGTTTGAAAGCGGGATACATAGACTAGTAAGAATATCCCCATTTGACTCTGGTGCACGAAGACACACAAGTTTTGCAAGTGTATGGGTGTACCCAATAGTAGATGATAGCATAGAAATAGAAATAATAGAAAAAGACTTGAGGATAGATACATACAGATCTAGCGGTGCTGGAGGACAACATGTCAACACGACTGATAGTGCTGTAAGAATTACTCATTTACCAACTAAAATTGTAGTTCAATGTCAAAATGAAAGATCTCAACACAAAAATAAAGAAACATGTATGAATATGTTAAAAGCTAGATTGTATGATTTTGAAATAAAAAAAAGAGATCAAAAAACAAAAAATCAAGAGAGCGAAAAGTCTGATATAGGATGGGGTCACCAAATAAGATCATATGTTCTGCATCCATATAGACTTGTAAAAGATAATAGAACAAGTACCGAAAGTACAGATCCAGAAAAAGTGCTGGATGGAGAAATAGACATTTTTTTAGAAAGTTCTTTATATAAACTAAATGGTTAAAAATATTATTAAATTTTTCGGTTTTTTAATTATTTTAATTATAACAGCTTTAGTCTATTTATCTTATTTCGGAATAGAAACTAACAAATTTAATTTAGAAATAAAAAAGCAAATTAAAAATAAGTATGATTTTGTTGACTTAAATTTAAGTAAAATAAAATTGTTTTTAAACTTAAAAGACTTTTCTATAAAATTACAAACAAGGGATATAGATCTTAATATTTACAATAATAAAATTAAAATTAATGAATTATCAACAAAATTATCAATTGTTTCTTATTTTAATAATAAGTTTGCTATAGAAAATTTTCAACTTAATACCGAAGAAACTGAAATTAATAGCCTAATAAATATAACAAGAAAATTTTACAATAATTTAGAGATGGCATTAATAGATAAGATTGTAGAAAACGGAAAGATACTCATAAATGCAGATATCGAATTTAATGATGATGGAAGTTTAGCAAATAACTATAAATTAGATGGAAAAGTGATAAATACAAATTTATTACTAATTAATAAAAAACCAATAAATAAATTAAATTTTGATTTTTCAATTAAAGATAAGAATTATAAGCTTAAAGAAATAAATCTGAAATATTATGACTTATTAATAAATTCTAAAGAGATTAATGTAGAAAAAAAAGAAAAAAAATTTATTACCTCAGGAAATTTCAAAACACCTGAATTAAAATTAAATAAAAAAGAAATAGAAAATATTTTTAATCAAGAAAATTTTAATTATAAAATAGATCAAATTCAGTTTTCATCAGAAAACGAGTTTTATTTTGAAATAGGAAATAAATTTAGAATTAATAAATTAAAGATTAATTCAAATTTTGATTTAATAAATGTAATAATTGATTCTTTACCTAAAGAAATAAAACAACGTTTCAATATAAAAGATAAAAATATAAATCTGTTAAAAAATGCTATTCAATTTAAATATGAAAATAATATATTTAATGTAATAGGAAATGGTAAATTAAAAATTGATAATAATAAAAATGATATCAGTTACAATATATCAAAAGAAAAAGAAAAAATTAATTTTAAATCAAACATTCAATTTAAAAACCTACCTTTTGATTTAAAAATAATAGATTATAAAAATAATGGTGATTTTAAAATTATATTTAAAGGTTTGTTTAATGAAAAAAAACAAATTTATTTTGATAAATTAGAATTAAAAAATTCAACTGATGAATTTAAAATAACTAAATTATTTATTAATGAAAATAAAAAAATTAATCAGTTTGACACTCTTTCTTTGAATTTTAAAAACCAATCAAATATTAAAAATGACATACAAATAAAAAGAAATAAAAATAGATATATTGTTGAAGGAAAAACTTTTGATATGACAAATTTTATTAACAACCTACTTTTTGAAGAAACAGATAAAAATAATTTTTTATTTAATGATAAAAAAAAAATTTTTATATTTGATTTAAAAAAAGTTTATTTGCATAAAGAATATTTTTTAACAAAATTTATTGGCAATATTTCATTAAATAAAAGCAAAATAGAAAATGCAAAATTAGATGGCAAATTTTTTGATGATAAAGTTGTTTCATTTAAAATTTTCAATAAAAATCAAGCTAAAATTACTACTTTATATTCTGAATTAGCTGAACCATTAGTCAAAAAATATGATTTTATAAAAGGTTTTAACGGAGGATTACTTGATTTCCATTCCATTAAGAGAAAATCTTTTTCTGAGTCGCAACTAAAAATATATGATTTTAAAGTAAAAAAGATACCTGCACTAGCAAAAATTTTAACACTAGCATCTCTTCAAGGTATTGCAGATTTATTAACAGGAGAAGGTATTAGATTTGATGAACTTGATATAAAATTTAATTCAAATTCTGACAAAACAGAAATAGAAGAACTTTATGCAATTGGACCAGCAATTTCAATTCTTATGGATGGTTACGTTCAAAAAAAACCAAATTTAATTAGCTTGAGAGGAACATTGGTACCAGCAACTACTATAAATAAATTTGTTGCCTCAATACCTTTACTCGGTAACATTTTGGTAGGACAAAAAACAGGAGAGGGTATTTTTGGTGTAAGTTTTAAAATTAAAGGTTTAAAAAATGATTTAAAAACAACTGTTAATCCTATTAAAACTCTTGCTCCAAGATTTATAACTAGGACTTTAGAAAAAGTTAAAAAATAATTAATTAATCTTAAAAACAGTATGTTTTTTTTTTCCTAAAGATAATTTTAACATGCTATTTTCTTTAAAATCTTTTGTAGAAATCTCTTTTTTTTCGTCATCAATGGTAATATTGTTTATTTTAATTCCTTTATTTTTTATCATTCTTCTAACTTCACTTTTTGAACTTAACATTTTGGATAAAATAACAATATCTATAATGTTTATACCTTTTTCGATTTGATTTTTGCTTATACTTACTGAAGGCAATTCTTCACCTATAGATTTATTTCCAAAAGTATTTTTTGCAGTTTTTTCAGCTTGTCTAGCCGCTTTAGCTCCATGCAACATTGAAGTAGTTTCATTTGCTAATAATATTTTTAAAAAATTAATTTCTTTGGTTTTAATATTTTCTATTTTTTCCAGACTTAAATCTGTAAACATTTTAAGAAATTTAATAACATCTCTATCATCTGTATTTCTCCAAAATTGCCAATAATCATATGCTGATAACAATTTTTTATCTAACCAGACCGCTCCTTTCTCTGTTTTGCCCATTTTTGATCCTGATGCTAAGGTTATCAAAGGAGTTGTTAATCCAAAAACTTGTTTACTTGAATATCTTTTAATGAGCTCAACTCCATTAACAATATTACCCCATTGATCTGAACCACCGACTTGCATTATGCAATTTTTACTTTTATTAAGTTCAAGAAAATCATAAGCTTGAAGGATCATATAATTGAACTCCATATAACTTAGCGACTGTTCTCTTTCTAATCTTGATTTTACACTTTCAAAACTTAACATTTTATTAACAGTAAAATGCTTTCCAATTTCTCTAAGAAATTTTATATAATTCAATTTTTTAAGCCATTTATAATTATTTACAAAAATTGGCTTTATTTTTGAATTATTTGTTTTTAAATAAATTTTGAACACCTTCTTGATATTTTTTATATTTATTTCAATTTGTTTTTCAGAAAGAATCTTTCTTGTTTCTTCTTTTCCAGATGGATCTCCTATTCTTGTTGTACCGCCACCTAACAATACAATTGGTTGGTGACCATGTTTTTGTAATAATCTTAGGCACATGATTTGAAGAAGGCTGCCAACGTGTAGGCTTGGAGCAGTGCAATCAAAACCAATATATGCTCTAATTTTCTTTTTATCCATCAAGTGTTCTAACTCTTCAAAATTAGTACATTGATTGAAATATTGTCTATTTTTGAATTCAGATAAGTACGAATTTTCCATATTTTTTAAAAACAGTGTAGAATTAATATACTTTATTTAAATTAATTAAAAAATATATGAATAAAAAATATTATAGCCTTGGTTTAATGAGCGGAACATCAATGGATGGAGTTGATCTATCAGTTATTCATACAGACGGAAAGTCCAAATATAGGGCAATTTTAGATAAGTATTTTAAATATCCAAAAAATATTTATAAAAATTTAACAACACTTAGAGGTAAAATAAGAAGTTTAAAAGATTTAAAAAAGCATCAAAAACAAATAAAATCCATTGAGAGAGAAATAACAATTTTTCATGCTACAGTAGTTAATGAAACTCTTAAAAAAACTAAAAAAAAAGTAGATTTAATAGGATTTCATGGACAAACAATTTTTCATAGTGCAGAAGAAAAAATTACTAAACAGCTAGGAGATGGAAAGCTTTTATCAAAACTTACTAAGAAAAAAGTTGTTTATGATTTTAGACAAAATGATTTAAAAAAAGGTGGGCAAGGAGCACCTTTAACACCGATTTTTCATAAATTACTCGTTGAGCAAAACAAAATAAAAACACCAGTAGTTATTTTAAATATAGGTGGAATAACAAATTTTACACTTATTTATAAAGATATAATTTCACCTATATATATAAAAAGTAACTGGAAAAATAAAAAAAAAATAAAACAACATTGCTTGTTTAGTAGAGATGCTGGCCCAGGTAATTGTTTGATCGATCAATGGATAAGAGAACATTCTGATAAGACCTTTGATAAAGATGGAAAAATAGCTTTATCAGGAAAAATAAACAAAAAAATCGTTCTTGATGCTTTAGTATTGACTGATCAAAAACATTCATACGATATAAAAGATTTTAATAATATATATTACAATTTTCAAAAATTATCTTTAAAAGATGGAGCGGCATCTTTAGCAGAATATACGGCTGAAATAATTCTCAATGACTTAGATTTTATTTTTAAAAATAAATTTTGGAATAAAAATTTACATTTTTTAATATCTGGTGGTGGAAGGAAAAATAATTTTTTAGTCAATAGAATAAAAAAGAAAATAAAAAAAAAATTAAATTTGATTGATGATTTAAAAATTGATGGGGATTTTATAGAGTCCCAAGCTTTTGCTTATCTTGCTATTAGATCTTTTCTTAAATTACCAATTTCTTTTCCATTAACTACTGGCTGCAAAAAACCATCAACAGGCGGTGTCATAGTTAAAAATTTTTAATATAAAGCTGTTTCATGTTTTATATATTTGTCTATAATTTTTTTAAGTGCTCCTTCTGATTTTGAAAAAAAATGATTTGCTTCATTAACTTGTTGGAATTCAACTTTAATACCTTTTTGTAAACTAAGTCTTTTGTCTAAATCTTTTATATAATTAATTGGTACAAGTTCATCTTTTTTTCCATAGACCATCAATCCTGATGAAGGGCACGGAGTCAAAAAAGAAAAATCATAAACATTTGGCTGTGGTGAAACTGAAATAAATCTATTTATTTCTGGTCGTCTCATTAGCAGTTGCATTGCTATTAATGACCCAAATGAAAAACCTGAAACCCAACATTGTGAGTTATCGAAATTTTCTTTTTCCAGCCAATCAAGAGCAGCAGCGGCATCTGCTAATTCTCCTTGACCATTATCAAATTCACCGTCACTTTTTCCAACACCTCTAAAATTAAATCTACAAACAGAAAAATTATTTTCCATGAAAGTTTGAAATAATTCTACAACAATTTTGTTATTCATTGTTCCTCCATATTGTGGATGTGGTTGTAAAACTATTGCTATAGGAGAAGTTGGTTTTTTACTTTTAAAATATTTTGCTTCTATTCTTCCAGCAGGTCCAGGAATAAATACTTCAACAATTTTGTTTTCCATATATTAAATGATAATGATTATTATTATCTAAAAAAATTCTGTTTTTTTGTATCAAAACCGAGTGACAAATTGCAAGTTTTAATATTTGATTTAATCTTGACTATTTTACTCGGGTATATATATAAACCATGTAAAACGTGGGATTATGAAGCTTACAACAAAAGGTAGATATGCAGTAATGGCTTTAGCTGATTTGGCTAATTTTAATAAAGCGAATCCTGTTCCTTTAAGAGATATTTCATTTAGACAGGGAATATCATTATTTTATTTAGAACAAATTTTTTTAAAGTTAAAGAAACATAATATTGTTCGAAGTATTAGAGGTTCAGGTGGCGGGTATATACTTTTTAAAAATGCAGATGAGTTAAAACTATCGGAAATTTTTTTTGCTGTAGATGAGAAAGTAAAAACGATTAACTGCAACAAAGATTCTAAAAAAGGATGTAATGGAAAATTATCAAAGTGTATAACACATAATCTTTGGGATGAATTAGATTTACATATAAATAGCTTTTTTGAAAATAAAAAATTAAGTGAATTAACAAAAACACAGAACAAAAAATTATAATGAGAGAGAAAGAATTAGAAAAATTAAAAGATTATAAATATGGCTTTTCAACTGATATCGAAAGTTTTAAGGCTCCTAAAGGTCTTAATGAGGAAGTTATAAGATTTATTTCAAAAATTAAAAAGGAACCTCAATGGTTGCTGAATTGGAGATTGAAAGCATTTGAAAGGTTAAAAGTTCTTAATGAGCCAAATTGGCAAAAACCCAAATATCCAAAAATAGACTATCAAGATTTATATTATTATTCAGCTCCTAAAAGTTTCAAAGAAAAACCAAAGAGTCTTGATGAATTAGATCCAAAACTCTTAGAAACTTATAAAAAACTTGGCATACCTCTTCAAGAACAAAAAAGATTAAATAATATTGCAGTTGATGCGGTATTTGACTCAGTATCTGTAGCAACAACGTTTAAAGAAAAATTAACAGAAAAAGGAATTATTTTTTGTTCTATATCTGAAGCAGTTCAAAAACATCCAGAGCTAGTTAAAAAGTATCTAGGAACTGTAATACCATTGACTGATCATTTTTTTGCTACATTAAACTCAGCAGTTTTTACTGATGGTTCATTTGTATACATTCCACCAAATGTTAAATGTCCAATGGAGCTTTCAACTTATTTTAGAATAAATGCGTCGGACACAGGACAGTTCGAAAGAACTTTAATTATTGCTGATAAAGGAAGTTATGTTAGTTACCTGGAGGGATGCACAGCTCCAATGAGAGATGAGAATCAATTGCACGCTGCAAATGTTGAACTTATTGCTTTAGATGATGCGGAAATTAAATATTCAACAGTACAAAATTGGTATCCTGGAGACAAAGATGGAAAGGGAGGTATTTATAATTTTGTTACTAAAAGAGGACTTTGTAAAGGAAATAATTCTAAAATTTCATGGACACAAGTAGAAACAGGTTCTGCAATAACATGGAAATATCCGAGCTGTATTTTAAAAGGCGATAATTCAATCGGTGAATTTTATTCAATAGCAATTACAAATAATCATCAAAAAGCAGACACAGGCACAAAGATGATACACTTAGGAAAAAATACAAAGAGTAAAATTATATCTAAAGGAATTAGCGCTGGCTTTTCTGATATGACTTATAGAGGTTTGGTAGATATATCTCCAAAAGCTTTAAATTCTAATAATTATACACAATGTGATTCACTATTAATGGGTAATAAGTGTGGAGCTCATACAGTACCATATATAAAAAATAAAAATTCAGAATCAAATATTGCTCATGAGGCAACAACTTCAAAAATAAGTGAAGAGCAGTTGCATTATTGTCAACAAAGAGGTTTAAATTCTGAAGAAGCCGTAGGATTAATAGTTAATGGTTTTTGTAAAGAAGTATTACAACAATTACCTATGGAATTTGCTGTAGAGGCTCAAAAATTAGTTGGAATTAGTCTTGAAGGGAGTGTTGGATAAATGCTCAAAATAAATAACCTTAGTGCAAAAATAGATAAAAAATCAATTTTAAATGGCTTTTCTCTTGAAATAAATCCTGGAGAAGTACATGCTATAATGGGCCCCAACGGTTCAGGAAAAAGTACTCTATCTAACATATTATCTGGAAAAAAAGGCTATGACTTATCAGGCGAAATTTTATTTGAAAATAAAAATTTATTTGAACTTGAAACAGAAGAAAGGGCTCACAAAGGTATTTTTTTAGCTTTTCAATACCCTTTAGAAATACCAGGCGTTAATACAAATATATTTTTAAAAACATCTTTGAATTCAATTAGAAAGGCAAGAGGCGAAAAGGAGTTAGATGCAATAGAATTTTTAAGATTAGTAAAAAATAAAGCTAAGGAATTAAAATTTGATGAAGAAAAATTAAATAGACAATTAAATGTTGGTTTTTCTGGAGGTGAAAAAAAGAAAAATGAAATTTTACAAATGTCAATTTTAAACCCAAAACTTTCAATTTTGGATGAAACAGATTCAGGTTTAGACATAGATGCTTTAAAAGTAGTTGCTAATGGAGTTAATTCTTTAAGACAAAAAAACAATTCTTTTTTAATAATTACACATTATCAAAGACTTTTAGATTACATAAAACCAGATTATGTACATGTTCTTATGAATGGCACAATAATTAAATCTGGAGGACCTGAGCTGGCTTTAGAACTAGAAAAGAAAGGTTACGAAAATTTTAATTAAATGGAAAACCAATTAAAAAATGATTTTGAAAAAATTGTGAAAACATCAGGTTTTTCAAAAAAAGATATAGATATAAAAAAGATTTATTTAAACGAATTTATAAAAAAAGGTTTTCCAAATAAAAAATTAGAGAATTGGAAATTCTCTGATATTAACCAAATTATAAAAAAAAATATTGGCGATTTAGGTTTTTATAATGATTATTCATTTCCGAATAAAATTGATCCCTCCATTTTTGTTAATGGATTAGAGCACAATAAAATTGTTTTTATAAATGGCAGAATTGAAAAGATAGAATTTAATTATGAAGATGAAAATAAAATTGAAATATTAGATGAAGTAGAAATTAAAGATAAACCTAATTTTGAAAATTCTTTAATAGATCTTAATAATGCCTTTACTAACAAGTACTATAAAATTGTTGTTAAAGAGAATTATGCTTTAAAAAAGCCATTAATTATCTATCATACAACTAAAAAAAGTTTACATCTTAAAAATATAAATTTGAGACTAGATTTTTTACTGAAAAGAAATAGCAGCTTAAGACTAATTGACATATCTAACGATTTATCAGAAAAAAATTTCATAAACACAATATACAATTTTGAATTAAATCAAGACTCAATTTTAAAAAATTATAAAATAGATCA
>CACCZY010000017.1 GCA_902550635.1 uncultured Pelagibacteraceae bacterium | reverse complement strand
TGACTTTTTATTTTCAACTATGTTAAGATTTTTTTCAATTACCTTAATACATTGATTTATATTACTAAAATGCTCTCCAAGTTTAATTAGTTCACTTTCTCTTAATGTATTATCTTTAAAAGGTTTAAACATTATAATTTTTTTTTTTAAAATAGAAGCTTCTAGAGCAGTAGTACATCCACCATGAACATAAATATGAGACGCTATAATCCATGGAGTAATATTAAATTCATAAACTAAGTGTAAATTTTTTGGTTTATTTTTAAATCTTCTTAATACATCTTCAGCATCTTCATAAGGGTGCTTTCTAAAAACTACATTTATATTTGGATTTCTTCTGGCTAGACTACAAAGCATCTCTACAGTTTTGAAATAGTTTTTTTGAGATATTTTTCTTATTTTAATATTATTTTTAATTTTAATATCTATTTTTTTATCAGATAAATTTGAAAAATATGTTTTGTACTGAGATTTTAAAGTTTGAAGATTTAAATCAGGATCACTATCAAAACTTGCAGCAAAAAAGACAAACTTATTATATTTTTTTTTAATTTTATTAATTTGACTGTCAAAAATTTTTATATATCTTTTATTTAGTAAGTCATATTTTGGATGACCAAGAATGAAAGATTTATTTTTTAAAAATTCTTTTTTTTTAAGTTTTAATAGATCTTTTTTACCCCAAAAGAAAAAATGATTAATAATTTTATCTATTTTTTTATTGTAATGTATATGCAACGTATCATTATCAAAAAATGAAACTGGCCCTTCTTCATCAAGCATACAGACAATATTTTCACTTAAATTATAAGGGTTCTCAAGAAGTCTCGAATAATGAGTGCATTTATCTAAATATATTACATTTTTAAATTCTTTAATTTTTGTACTAATAAACCTTTGACCCGCAAATAATACCTTTGAATTTGTTTTTTTTAGAATTTGATAAGTTAAAAATAACTTTGGAATAAACTCTCTAATTTTAATTTCTATAGGAATTACTATAATCATTTTAAGTTATAGATTTACAAATCTTTATATACATATATTAATTAATAAAATACAGAAAATTATGTGTCAAATTTTATGCACAATATGTGTAAGAAAAAATTCTAAAGGAATTAAAAATAAAAATTTTAGAAAATTTTTAAATACCACATTAGTAGATTATACAATTGTTCAGGCAAAAAAAATAGAATTTTTTGACAAAATAGTCCTTTCCACAGATGCGAATAAAAATCACATTAAAAAAATAAATAAAGTTGATTTTATTATTAATAGACCTAAAAAGCTTTCTAATGATTTTGTTTCTAAAATTGATGTTATCAAACATGCACACTTAATATCTGAAAAAAAATTTAATAAGAAATTTGATATAATAGTTGATTTAGATGTTACTTCACCTTTAAGAGAAATTAAAGATATAAAGAAAAGTATTAATTTTTTTTTAAAAAAAAAAAATTTTTATAATTTAATTACAGGAACTTTAGCGAAAAAAAATCCTTTTTTTAATCAGGCTATTATAAAAAATAAAAGAGTGTATCCCGTGATTAAATCTAAAGTCAAAAGAAGACAGGCAGTAAACAGTGTTTTTGATCTAAATGCTGCTATTTATATTTGGAGAAGGAAATATCTTTTGAATTGTAAATCTGTTTTTATGAAAAAAACCATGTTTTACAGAATGTCTAATTTTAAATCTATTGACATAGACAACAAACTTGATTTTAAGATAGTTGAATTTTTATTAAAAAACAAATGAATGTTAAAACCGTTTCAAATGAAGTTGTAAGTGGAATTGCAAAGGTATCAAAAAAAAAAAAACTTGAACTTCATGAACCATATTTTTTTAGAAGAGATTTTGAAATAATTAAAAAATGTTTAAAGTCTACAAACGTATCTTCTCACAGTAAATATGTAAATATTTTTGAAAAAAAGATTTGTTCATATACTCATTCTAAGTATAGTGTTGCCACAATTAATGCAACTTCTGCCTTACATCTTTCTCTAATTGCTTTAGGAGTGAAATGTAACGATGAAGTAATTGTTCCAAACTTTAATTATATAGCCCCAGCAAATGCAGTATTGTATTGCAATGCAGTTCCAATTTTTTTGGATATAGAATTAGAAACTTTTGGTTTAGACCCTGTTCAATTTGAAAATTATTTGAAAAATAATTATTATATTAAAAGTAATAAATCGTTTAATAAAAAAACTCAAAGAGTAGCCAAAGCTGTGATAGTTACACATGTATTCGGAAATCCTTGTAAAATAAAGTCTATTATTAAAATATCAAAAAAATATAATTTAAAAGTTATTGAGGACGCGTCAGAAGCTTTAGGATCTTTTTATCAGTTTAAACATCTTGGTACTTTTGGAGATATTGGAGTTATTAGTTTCAATGGGAATAAAATAATTACAACTGGAGGTGGTGGTGTGGTTATTACCAATAATGCAAGATTGTTTAAAGAAATAAAGTTAATTTCAACTATATCTAAAACAAAAAAATCTTTTTGGGACTATAGCAAACTAGGATTTAATTTTAGAATGCCAGGAATAAATGCTGTTTTGGGAATTAGCCAATTAGGCAAATTAAAATTTATAAAAAAACAAAAAAAAAAATTATTCAAAAAATATTTGAAGATTTTTTCAAAAAACAAGAATTTTGAATTAGTAAAGCCAATATCAAATAACGCAAACTATTGGTTAATTTCAATATTTTTGAAAAATAGCTCTTATTTACTAAGAGACTCAATAATTAAAAAATGCATTAATAAAAAATACAACGCAAGACCTGGATGGAAAGTTATGACCAAAATGAATTATTTTAAAAAATATAAATTTTGTGAGACAAAAAATTCAATAGAGGCAGAAAAAAGATTAGTTTGTCTTCCAAGCAGCTGGCATATAATGAAAAAATAAATGAAAAAATTAAAGAAAAGAAAAATTTTATTTGTTACAAGTAATAGAGCAGATTTTGGACTACTATCAAATTTAATAAAGATAGTTCAAAAAAATAAAAAATTTAATTCTTTAGTTATAACTTTGGGTCAACATTTAGATAAAAAATATGGAAGTTCAATAAATGAAATTAGAAAAGATAAAATAAAAAAAATTTTTAAAATGAAAAAAAAAATTAAATCGTCAAAAACTTTTCATCTTACAAATTATCTTTCAGATGTAATTTTATTTTCGAATAGAATTATTTCTAAAATAAATCCAAATCTTATAGTTATTTTGGGAGATAGATTTGAAATGTTAGGACCTGTTATTGCAGGATATAATAGTAATATTAAAATTGCTCACATACATGGCGGAGAAAAAACCTATGGCTCCAAAGATGATTCAATAAGGCATGCAATATCAAAATTATCGAATTTTCATTTTATTTCTCATAAAAGTAGTTTTAAAAGATTAATTCAACTTGGAGAAGATAAAAAAAATATTTTTTTGGTAGGAGGATTAGGAGCAGAAAGAATTCAAAAAATTAAATTAATTAAAAGAACACAAATTGAAAAAAAATTAAATCTTAAGTTAAAAAGCAAAAACTTTTTGATCACACTAAATTCATTTATAGAAAGTAAAAAAAATATAGAAAAATTTTTAAATTTTTTTTTAAATACATTAAAAAAATTTTCAAATACAAATTTAATTTTTACTTCTGCAAATCCAGACATGTATTCAGATTTAATTAATAATAAAATTAAAAAATATTGCATGAAAGAAAAAAATGCTTTTTTTTTTAAAACTCTTGGGTTTAGGATGTATAATTCACTTTTAAAACAATGTGATTTAATTATTGGAAATTCTTCCAGTGGTATTTTAGAAGCACCTTCTTTAGGAATTCCGACTATTAATATTGGTGATAGACAAAAAGGAAGAATTTTTTCAAAAAGTATTATTCAGGTTTCATATTCTAAAAAAAACCTTTATTCATGTATAAAAAATGCATTAAAAAAAAAATTTAAACCTGTGAATCCATACTATGTATATAATTCTTCATATAAAATTATGAAAATATTTGAAAAAATAAATTTTAATATAGATAATAATTTTAAAGAATTTATTGATAAAAAATAATAAAATGAAATTTCATTATTCAAAACTAATAGTTAATCAAAATATAACAATAAAAAAATTATTAAAAAAGTTTAATAATACAGGAAGAAAAACTTTAATTGTTTCAAAAAATAATATTCTTCAAGGCTCGATTACCGAAGGCGATGCAAGAAGAGCATTGCTTAAAAAAAAAAAAATTGATCAAAAGATTACTTTTCTTTTTAATAAAAAACCGAAATATCTTTTTTTTAAAAACTATAATAATGCTAGAGCAAAAAAAATATTACTGAAATTTAATTTAGATACTTTGCCAATTATTGATGACAAAAAAAAAATTGTGAAAATTGTATGGTTAAATGATTTATTAAAGTACAGTAAAAAAAGAAGTTTTAAAAAGTTAAAAATTCCTCTTATGATTATGGCTGGAGGAAAAGGCACAAGATTAAAACCATTTACCCAAATTTTACCAAAGCCACTAATACCGTTAAAAGGCAAAGCAATGATTTTAAGAATAATTGATTATTTTTTAAAATATGGTGTAAGCAAAATATTTATTTCAATTAATGATAAATCTGAAATTATTAAAGCTTTTTTTAAAGAACAAAGTGATTATTATAAGGTTTTATTTTTTAAAGAAAATAAACCATTGGGTACAGCTGGTAGCCTTTCATTTTTGAATGGTAAAATAAATTCAAATTTTTTTTTAACTAATTGTGATACTTTAATTGATGATAATTATAATAAAATTTATAAGAATCATTTAATCAAAAAAAATGATGTCACAATTGTAATATCAAAATTCAAACTAAAAGTTCCATATGGAATAATTCTCCATAAGAAAGATAATTTTAAAGGAATTTCAGAAAAACCATCTTATTCATTTTATTTTAATGTTGGTTTATACGTTATTTCAAAAAAAATTTTGAAACTTATAAAAAGAAATAAAAAAATGAATATTGATGATTTGATAGAAATTGCCCAAAAAAGAAAATATAAAATTGGTATTTATAAGATATCTAATAAAAAAGTTCATGACACAGGAAACTGGAGTCAGTATTTTAAAACTCAGAAGCTAATAAATTGAATTTAATTTTTAGATAAAAAATAAGAATTTTTTTTTAAAAAATAATATCCAATTTTAGAATTAATTTTTCCATGAAGTCTATTTCCTGCTCTATCATTAATATTAATTGGATAAATGTTTAAAAAATTATTCATTAAATCTTCTTCTTGTTCTTTTTTATCCCATTTTTTTTTTATTCTCTCAAACATTTCAATTGTAGCATCTAATATTTCTTCTTGACTATTTTCTAATAATTCTATTCCTTTATGTTCAAATTCTTTGCCATCTAAGTTTAATGCTAAACCATTATTAATTATTTCTTTTAAGCTAATTTTCTTTTTTGTTAATGAGTTTATATGATGTTTAAATATAACTAATTGATTTGGCGACCAACTTGGAAAATATCCAATGGGAACATAATTTGTAATTAGCGCAGGTTTTCTTGATGAAATTGGTATACCATCGAAGCCAGTTGATGTACCCATTGAAAACAAACAATTCGCTCCCAAAAAAACATCTAAAAATTCATTTCTTAGTCCACTATTAGCGTAATCAATAAATTTTTCATTTTGAAGTTTGATTTTTGGGCATTTTTTTGCACCCATTCTTATAACATATATTCCATTTGAATTAAGATACTCAATTGCTTTTACAAAATTGTTAATATTAGCATTTCTATAATCTGAAAAAGGTTTGTAACCAAAATATGAAGTATCTCTTACAATTAGGCATACATATGGTTTTTCATTTAATCCTATTTTTTTTAAAAATTGTTTTCCCATTTCATTTTCTTTATCTGTAAATATAATTTTTGAATTTGATTTATCTAAAAGATTTAATACATCCCTATCAGAATTGCACGGTGCACATATGAATTTTTTTCCAAAAAGTAAATTAATTTGAAATAGTTCTTTAAAAATAAAGTTAGGTAATATTTTAATGTTTCTTTTTCTCATTTTTATAAAATAACTATTAGAAATAAAACTATCTTTATAGAAAAAATCTAAAAATTTTTTTTTTGGTAAGTTTATTTTATTTTCTATTTCGCTAAGATATAGTTCTATTTCAAGAGTTATATGACCAAATTTATCATTTCTGAGTCTTCCAATTCTAATAATAATAAAAGGGCTTAAAATTATTTGAATAAGAAAAAAAATTGTAGCAATTAAATAAAAAAAAATTTTATAAGATTGTTTTAATAAATTAAATATTTTTTTTAAAATTATTCTATATCCTCCTTTTTTTATTTGATTTTTATGTTTTATAAAAAGTATATGAATATAACTTTGCATATATTTTAATTGATAATTTCACTTGTTAGATATAATAGATCAGTTCTAGCTTTTTCAGTTAAAATTTTCTCATTAACTTTATTCCATTTTTTAAATTTATTTTCTTCGTTTAAATCATAGACTAAAAAATAATTTTTTTCTTTAAATTCTGAATTTACACATTTAAATAGGATAATTTTTTTGTCATCAAATATGATTGCGAATTTTTTATCTATTGTATAATTTAAAAATTTCTTTTCTTTATTTTTTTTAATAAACTCGTCTAAATACATTATTTGTTTATAATTTTTTTTAATGATTTTGCCATTATTTTTTTTCCAAACTTTAAGGTAAAGTGACTATAATCTAAATACTTAAATTGATTTTCATTTATAAAATTACAAGAGTTAGAATCTTTATTGCAAATATATTGATTTAAATCAAAATATTTTACATCATATCTTTTAGCTATTTGATTTAATTGATTGTTTAAATAATCAAATCTATTTATTTTTTTATCGAGAAATTTATTTAGATTTAAAATATTATTTTCCTTTAATAAAGCCATGCCTAAATGAGGTATTTCTAGCCTTTTAGAAATTAAAACTATATTTATATTATATTTTTGCAATATTTTAATTATATATGGCAAATAATTTAGCTCTTCTTGATCCCACTTCATAGAAATTATAATGCTTTTGAAATGTCTTTCTTTTTTTAATAATTTTTCAAGTTTATTTATTTGCGTTAAACATTCTTTATAATGAAATTCACTAACAGATTTTTTTGAAAATAGAAATTCTTGAAATTTTTCAAAAAAATGAACTTTTTTATTTTCTGTCAAAATTTTAAAACAATCTTTATTATTTGAAATATAAAAAATTTTTTCGTTATTATAATTTTGTTTTATTCCTAGAAAAATGTCAGTCGCATGACTATCCCCAAAAACAATTATACTTTTTTTATTTGAGTTTATGTCGTCTTCAAGTTTTATTTTTTTTATTAATTTTTTTCTATCATCATTAAAAACTTCTAATTTTTTGAAAATTTGTTCTTTTTCTGAGTTTAAAAAATAATTAAATTTATTTACATCTTTAATTATTAAATTTGCTAGAAATATTAAAATTAAAAATATAAAAGGGTAAACAATTAAGATTTTTTTGAATTTTTTTAACTCCATATTTTTAAATGGATTTTCAATAAAATAGTAAGATATTATTGAAAGAACAAAAGTTATCAATGAAATATAAGCTATGTCTATGAGAGAAAAAGTAGAAACAATTAAATATTTATAAATTACAATTACTGGCCAGTGTATTAAAAAAAAAGAGTAACTAATTAATCCTATAAATTGGAGAATTTTAACATTAATAAGTTTAATAAATATTTTTGTATAATTAAAAAATATAATCAATCCTGTAAATAAAGAGATGGAAATTCCTTTTACTCCAGGAAAATTCAAATTGTTTATTTTTAAAATTAGAATTATTAAGATAAAAAAAGAAATGAAAGAAAAAAAATCATTGTATCGTATATTTAAATTTTTTTTTTTTAAAAGATATACTAGCGTTCCAATAAAAAATTCGCATATTCTGTAAGGAAGTAAATAAAAACTTTGCTCTCTCCCAATAAATAGTATGGAAAGAACTAAACTTGATAAAATAAAAATTAAAACAAAACCTATTTGACTATTGTTAGATAATTTTTTTATAAAAAAAATGAAAAATGGCATTATAAAATAAAATTGCATCTCTAGAGATAAAGACCAAGTATGCAACAGAGGTTGAAAATAACTATTTATATTAAAATAGTCCGCACTTTTGATCCAAAAAAAAATATTTGAAATAAATAAAAGTGTATATTTGAGAGATTTATAAAAATGATCTAAATGTCCAGGTAGAAAAATTATAGTAGTCAAAACAAAAACAAAAACAATTACAAATATTAATGCAGGGAGAATTCTTTTTAATCTAGATATATAAAAATTTATGATAGAAATTTTTTTTTCATATAAAATCATCGTCATTAAAAACCCGCTAATAACAAAAAAAATATCTACACCTACAAATCCACCTTCGAACGATTTTAACTGTAAATGGTATAAAAAAATTGATATAACAGCTATTGCTCTTAAAGCTTGAATTTCTGGGTAAAAATTATATTTCATTTATATGGCTATAAAAAAAATTATAGTAAATATTGTAGACTACATAAATAAAAATTTATCAATATATATTTTTAATAATGCTAATCTATTTAGTTATAATGTTTTTTCTATATTTTATAAGTTGAAAATTTGCGGAAATAATAAAAATGAAAATTATTTTAAAACTTTTTACTCCAATTTAGGATTTGTTAATAGTGATTCATTGGATGAAATAAACAAAGATCTGGAACTACAAAGAAAAAATAATAATGAGACATTAACTAAGTATTTTATGTCTGAAAATATTAAGTTAAATATTAAAAAAATAGTCAATAATGATTTAGATAAACATTTATCAAATTTTGAGATTTATTATAATACACGAGTATGTTTAGCATGGGCAGGAATATCAAGAAACTATCCAATAGAAAGAAATAATGATGAAGAATCTTATAGTAATTTTTATCACAATGATGCGTATATATTTACTCTTTTCAAATTCTTTATAAATTTACATGATGTTGATTTGGAACAAGGACCGATGCACGTTGTCAAAAAGAAAGAAAGTAAAAAATTTATTAGATTTCATAATTATAAAAAAAGAAATAATTATTTAAAAAGTGATAAGACACCTGAAAATTACATTCATGTAAATACAGGAAAAAAAGGAAAAATTTTTTTTTGTAATACTACAGAGTTGCTTCACAAAGCCGGGGAACCAAAAAAAAAAAAATTTAGGGATATGTTATTTTTAAATTTTGTAGCTATACCAAAAAAAAATCCAAATAAAAATTATTTTTTATTAGAGGAACAAGGTTACGATATTTTTGATAAAAATGCTGATTGTCCAAAAATATTTGCAAAGCCCAGCGGACTAAGAAATTTATTTAAAGTATATAAAGAATATAAAAAAAATAGAATAAAACATTAAAATTGAACAAAAAAAAGCCATGAAATTAATGAACTAATCGATTATGAATAATAACTTTAAAAAAATCTGTCTTTAAATGATGGAATAAGAATATTAAAAAATATTAAATAAATTAATGTTTAATTTGAAAAATAAAAAAATAGTTATAATAGGAGGATCAGGTTTAATCGGCAGACCTACTATAATTAAACTTCTTAACGAAGGTGCAAAAGTCATCAATGTAGATTTAAAAGATTTTATTAAAAAAAAAAAAAATTATAAATTTCATAAATTAAATTGTACTTTAGTAGACTTTTATGAACGTTTTAGTAAAATTATATTAGATAGATTTAATCCAGAAGTAGTTATTAACTGTTCTTATCCAAAAACAAAAGATTGGGAAAAAAATGATTTTAAAAATTTTGCAAAAACATCTTTTTCAAGAAACACTGAGTATCATTTTAATTCTTATTTTTTATTTAGCAAAAAAATTGCTGACCATATGAAAAAAAAAAAAATTAGAGGTTCAATAATTTTGCTTTCTTCTATATATGGTTTCTTAGGTCAAAATCAATTTTTATACAAAGGAACTAGTAAAAAAGAAAATTTAACATATTCTATAATAAAGGGTTCATTAATAAATTTTGTTAGGCAAATGTGCGCATATTATGCTCAATATAATATTAAAATTAATTCTATATCTCCTGGAGGAATAGAAGATAGAAGTATGAGCAAAATGTTTAAAAAAAAATATTCTGAAATATGTCCATCAAAAAGACTTGGCAAACCTGAGGAAATTGCATCAGTAATATTATTTTTAAGCTCAAATACATCAAGTTATATAAATGGTTCAAATATCGTAGTTGATGGTGGATTTTCTATAATTTGACTTTAAATGAAAATTTTTTCTATAAACTAAATAATTTGATAATGAATAAAAGTTTAATACAAATATGCTAAAATATTTAAATATTTTAGAATTAAAAGATAAAATAAAGATAATTTTTTTATTACTAATTGGTTTTACAAGTTCATTTCTTGATGCCTTGGGCATAGCTACAGTTGTGCCACTTTTAGTAACTCTTACAAAAAGTTCTACTGATTTAGAAAATAGTTTTTTAAGCAGTATAATAAATTTTTTTGAAAGTTATGGACTATTAGAATTGAATAAAATAATTTTATTATTATTAATTATTTTTATTTTAAAAAACTTAACTTCACTTCTACTTACATATTTAAAAGTAAAATTTTCATCTATTTTAGATAGAAATTTAAGCAAAAAATTTTTTAACGAATACTTTTCTCAAGATTATATTTTTTTTTTAAAAGAAACTGAAAAATCAATATTATCAGATATTCATAATGCTGTTGGTATATTCTCGCAAAAGTATATACAGTCATTAATTTCTTTGGCTGTTGATTCATTTTTGGCGATTTTAATAATATTCGCTCTAGTTTTTACCAATACAAGTTTTTTTCTATCAGCTCTTCTTATATTTTCAATTTTAACTTGGGTTTATTTATTTTTAATTAAAAATAAAATTAAATTTTATGGAGAAGAGACCCAAAGGATTTTGGATGCGAAGTTAAAAATTTTAAATGAAATTTATTATTACATAAAAGATATAAAAATTCTTTTAAAAGAAAAATTCTTTTTTAAAAAGTATAGTAACCAACTTGACGCTATGTGTAGAGTACAAATATTTACGGGAACAATATCTCAAATGGGCAGGCAGATAATAGAAGTTTTCACAATTTTGCTCATTGTTAGTTTTATTTATATTTCAATTAATATATTGAATTTATCTGAAGATTTAGTATTTGCTAACCTTGTAATATTTGCTGCTGCAATTTACAGATTAGTGCCATCTGTTAACAGCATGATTTTTAATTATCAAATGCTTACATTTTCACTGCCATTTTCAGAGAGGCTTTATAAAAACTTACAAGATATGCAAAATCAAATAAAAACTTATGAAGAAGAAAAAGACCTAGTAGATGAAATAAAATTAATTGAACTTAAAAATATAAATTTTACATATCCTTCCGTAGAAAATAAAATTTTAAAAAATTTTAACTTTAAATTTGATATTAATAAAATTGTTGGTCTAAAAGGAGACACAGGCTCTGGAAAAACCACTATGATAGATATACTTATGGGCTTAATTAAACCTGATAGTGGAGAAATTCTAGTGAATGGAACAAATATTGATAAATTTAAAAGAAAATGGAGAAAAAGTATTGGTTATGTACCACAGAAACCAAATTTATTTAACGGAAGTGTTTTAGAAAATATAACTTTTTTTGACAATAAGATAGATGAGACAAAAATTTTGGAATTGAAAAAAATATGTAATTTAGATGATTTGCTTATGAAAGATAAAGATTATGTAAAAAAATCCATTTCTGATACTGGAAAAGGTTTATCAGGAGGTCAAATACAAAAAATTGCTATTGCTAGAGCATTATATTTCTCTCCTAAAATACTTATTTTAGATGAAAGCACTAATTCATTAGATTTTGAAAGTGAAAAAAATATTATTAATAGTTTAATTAATTTAAAAGATTTAAAAATTTTGTTAATTTCTCATAATTTAAATACATTAAAATATTGTGAGAAAGTATATAATTTTAAAAATAATTTATTTAGTGAGATAAAATGAAAGTGTTTGTTACAGGAGCTTGTGGATTTATAGGTTCAAATTTAATTGAATATTTATTTAAGAAAAACATAAAAGTTGTAGCTTATACTTACTATAATTCTCATAATTCAATAGGGTTATTAAAATATTGTGATAAGAAAATAATAAATAAAATAAAAATTATTTCTGGTGATATTAGAGACTTTAAAAGAACAAAATCCGCAATGAAAGGTTGTGACTCGGTAATACATTTGGCTGCTTTAATTGGAATACCGTATTCGTATCATTCACCTGAAAGTTACATAGAAACCAATGTAAATGGTACTTATAATGTATTAGAATCTTCTAAAGATTTAGGTTTAAAAAAAATAATTTTAACATCTACTAGTGAAGTTTATGGATCTGCAAAATATACACCTATTGATGAAAACCACCCGTTAAATCCCCAATCTCCATATGCAGCAACTAAAATTAGCGCAGATTCATTAGGTTTATCTTTTTATTACAGTTATAATTTACCAATAACCATACTTCGACCATTCAATACTTTTGGACCCAAACAGTCAATGAGAGCTGTAATCCCCACAATTATCTCACAATATTTAAAAAATAAAAATAATATTAAAATTGGAAATACCCATACTATAAGAGATCTTACTTATGTGGAAGATACCTCAAGGGCATTTTACTTAGCCTTAAAAAGTAAAAAAAATAATATTTTGGGAGAAACAATAAATTTAGGAACCAGCTATGGAATTAAGATTAGTGAAATTTTAAAAATAATTGAAAAAGAGAAACGAACAAAACTTAATATTATCAAAGATGAAATTAGAGTAAGATCAAAAAACAGTGAAGTTTTAAAACTAATATCAAATAATAAAAAAGCTCAAAAATTATTAGGATGGAAACCAATTTTGTCAGGTAAGAATGACTTTAAAAAAGGTTTGATGAAAACTTTGCAGTGGTATCAAAAAAATTCTTTCAGCTATGATGTATCAAAATATATTATCTGATTTGGAGTAAAAAATTTTACCAAATGATAACAGATTTTAAAAATATATTAAAAAATAAAAGACATAGCATAAACTTTTTTGAAAAATATGACTATACAATTATAGGAACGGGTCCTTCTGCTACAGTTCTTTTAGAAAAATTAGTAAAAAATAAAAAAAGAGTATTAGTAATAGAAAGGGGGAATTTTACTCGCAAGAAATATGAAAAAGTTATATCTAAAAAATTTAAAATTAAAAAAAAATCAAGAACATTTGCAGTAGGTGGAACAAGTAATGATTGGTCAAATATTAATGCTTTGTTTGAAGAATTTGAATTAAAAAATAGAAAAAAAAGAGTAGAGAAAAATTTGTGGCCACTGCGATATAAAGAATTATTAAGTTATTATCAAAAGTTAGATAAAAAATATTCATTAAATGTATTAAAAAAATATCAAAATAAAAATATTGAAGCTTCTATGAGGTTAAGGACTTTTAGTGCACCAACAAAACCAATCAATTTTAGAAAATTTTATAATGGGAAAGGATATGATTTGATCTACAATTGTTTAGTTAAAGAAATTGATGAAATAGGTTCAAAAGTAAAATTAAAATTACAAAATAGAGGTAAAAATATAAATGTTAAAGTGAAAAATTTAACTATCTGTGCTGGAGGCATAGAGTCTATTAAATTGATTTTATTATCTCTAAAAAATAAAAAATTGAAAAAATTAAAAAATAAAAGTTTAGTTGGAAAATATTTTATGGATCATCCAAAATCTTATGTAGGAGAAATAAAATATCCTAAATTTGAACTAATTGAAAAACTAGTATTAAAAATACAAAAAAAAAACATCTTTTATCAAGGAATTTCATTAAAAAAATATGATCAAATTAAATATAATTGCCTTAATTCTTATGTAAGGTTTGAGAACAAAATTAATTTTAT